>JBIPOQ010000201.1:0-6539 GCA_044379055.1 Myxococcota bacterium | reverse complement strand
ATCTGGGGCGTCGCGATCTCGCCGCCGTGGAAGCCGACATCGCCCCAGCCGAGATCGTCGGCGAGCAGGAAGACGACGTGGGGCCTCGGCGCCTTCGCCTCGGCAGAACCGACGAGGAAGACGAACGTCAAGAGCAGGAGCAGGAGGCGGGCGAGGCTCATCCGCGCCGTGTTAGCACGGCACTTCGAAGACGCCACGCAGCGCCTTCGCGGGCGGCGTCGACGCGCCCGCCCGACGAGGCTTGACCGCCCCCGTGCCAACCTCGAAGCTCCGCGCCATGACCGCACGCCCTTCCGACGACCCGAGCGCTTCGCAGCGCTACGCGCCCGAGATCCTCGGCGTTCTCAACGTCTCGCCGGAGTCGATGGTGACCGAGTCGATCGCGATCGGGGCCGAGGCGGTCCGCTCGCGGGCCGCGATGCTGGCCGAGACCGGCGCCGATTGGATCGACCTCGGCGGTCGCTCGATCACGCCCGACGCGCCCGTCGTCGACGACGCGACCGAGCAGGCGCGGCTCTGGGCCGCCCTCGACGGGCTCCGCGCCGCGGATCGGTCGCGGCCGGCCCCCTATCGGGTCTCGATCGACACCTGGAGCGCAGCGACCGGCGAAGCCGCCCTCGCCCGCGGCGCCGACGCGATCAACTACACCGGCGGACCCCTCCCGACCGCGCTGCTCGACGCGGTCGCCGAGCGCGGGGCGCTCCTGTTCGTGACGTACATGCCCTACGACAACGCCTACGCGATGCGCGGCGCCCCGCCCGCCGAGGTCGGTATTCCGGCGGTCCTCGACCATCTCGGGCCGAAGGTCGAGGCCGCGCGACGCGCAGGCGTCGAACGCCTCGTCCTCGATCCCAACGTCGGCATCATCCATCCCTCGACGGACGATCATCGCAAGATCCATCAACAGCTCGACATCGTCTGGCAGCTCGACCGGCTGCGGGTCTTCGGCTGTCCGATCCTGCTCTACGCGGCGCGCAAGCCCGAGCCCCTCGCGCGCATCATGATGGCGTCGGCGGTGCTGCACGCGAAAGCGGACTTCGTCCGGACGCACACGCCGGAGATGATCCGGAGATTGCTGGCCGTCGGGCTCTGATCCGGGAGGGCCGATCTCGTTCGATCGGCGTTCGAGCTAGGCGCCCCGCCGCCGCAGCAGCGCCTCGCGGACGAGCACGAGACGATCGTTGCCGAAGTAGAGATCGTCTCCGCCGACGACGATGGTCGGCGAGCCATAGCCGCCGCGCGCGACGAGCTCTTCGGTGTTCGCGCGGAGCTTCGCCTTGATCTCGGGCGTCGCGATGCGGGCGAGGAGCGGCTCGGGGTCGAGCCCGGCTCGGCGCGCGACGTCGCGGAGGACGTCGGCCTCGGCGAGATCGCGATTCTCGCCCCAGTAGGCCTCGAAGGCCGCGCGCGAGAACTCGACGCCTCGCCCCTGCTCGAAGGCGGCGAGGACGCCGCGCATCGCGGCGACGCTGTTCACCGGAAAGACCTTCGGCGGCCAGACGATCTTCAGATCGTAGAAGCGGGCCCAGTCGGCGAGATCCTTCGCCATGTGGGACCAGCGCAGCTTCGACGCATTCTCGCGGGCCGCGTACACGCCGGGATTCACCGCATTGAAGACGCCGCCGACCAGGATCGGCTTCCAGGTCACCTCGACCCCCGCCTCCGCCGCGACGTCGCCGATCTTGTGGAAGGCGAGATAGGTCCAGGGGCTGCCGACGTCGTAGAAGAATTCGAGCATGCCGTCAGATTAGGAGATCCGTCCCGACGCGTCCGCCGTCTCGGGCTCGTTCGGGGCGGCCCGCGACGGCATGGGCATGCGCCGCGAATCGCATTAGGCTCCGGGCCATGTCGACCCGATTCCCCGATCCCGCCCGCTGCTGGGGCGGCGTCTATCCCATCCTCGGCCCGAAGCTCCCCGCCATCGCGAAGCGGCTCGAGGCGAGCGGCCGGTACGGCATCCTCGCCGGTCAGAGCTGGGGGCCGCCCTGGATCCCGCTCGCCGCTGCCGCTGCGGTGACCGAGCGGGTCCAGCTGGCCTGCAGCGTCGCGATCGCGGGCGTGCGGAGCCCCTTCGAGACGGCCTTCGCCGCGCTCGACATGGACCGCATTTCGAACGGACGATTCGTGCTGGGCCTCGGCTCGAGCACGCGCTGGGTCACGCGCAGCCATTTCGGCGTCGACTGCCCGAAGCCGGTCCAGCAGCTGCGCGAATGCGTGGCGGCCGTGCGCCACATCGTGGCCCATGCGCATGACGGGCTCACGCCCTTCGAGGGGGAGTTCTTCCGCGCCGACTTCGCCGGCCTCGGCGCGGCGCCGCCTCCGGTGCGCGCGACGATTCCGATCTGGCTCGGCGCGCTGCGCTCGCGCATGACGCGCCTCGCCGGCGAGATCGCCGACGGCGTCATCGGGCATCCTCTCTGGGGCGTCGACCATTGGCTCGGACCCGTCCAGCGCGATCTCGCTGCCGGAGCCCGCGCCGCCGGACGAAGGCTCGACGACTTCCACCAATGCGTCTACCTGACGGTCGCGATCGACGCGGACCCGCGCGAGGCCTTCGCGGACGCGCGCCAATCGGTCGCCGCGTACGCCGCGATCGAGCAGTACGCGCCCTTCTTCGAGGAGGCGGGCTTCGGCGACGCGGCGGCGCGCATCCGAAGCCTCTGGGCCGCGGATCAGCGGGAACGGGCAGCGCAGGAGGTCGACGAGGCGATGGCGCGGGCGTTCGTGATCTTCGGCGATGCGGAGCATGCGCGGCGAGAGGTCGCCCGCGTCGCGCCGATCGCCTCGACGTTCTCGCTCTCGCCCCCGAGCTGGGGCGTTCCGCTGAAGCGAACCGCCTACCACACCGGACAGATCGACCGCGCGTTCTTCGCAGAGACCTGACGCGCTCCGCCCCTCGCCGCGCGTCGCCGGACCCGAGCTGCGCGGCGAAGAGGGGCGCCTCGGGAGATCCCTCGTCTACCCGAGGTCGACTCGGGCGAAGACCGGACGGGAGGGCGCCTCGGGAGATCGAATCCCGTCCGCACCGAGGGTTGCCGCCGCCGCCGACAGACGCAGCTCAATTGCAGCCGGCAAGCGGACGAACCAGCCGGGGAGATGTCTCCGCCCACACCGCCGCCCGAGCGAATCCGCATCCGCCTCGACGACGATCGACAGGCCGCCTGGCTGACCGTCGCCGCGGGCTCCGCGCTCGCCCGCGAAGCGGTCGGCGAAGCGCTCGCTGCGCACGGGATCGTCGCGGGCCTCGACGCCGCCGAGATCGACCGCGTCGTCGAGGCGCTTTCGGGCGAAGCAGAGGCCGCCGAGGAATTCTGCATCGCCCGCGGACGACCCGCGATCGACGCGACCTCCGACCGGATCGAGCTCGCCTTGCCGATCGGCCCGATCGCGGGTCGCGTCGGGCCCGACGAGCGCTTCGACTATCGCGAGCGACAGCTCATCGTTCCGGTCCGGGCGGGAGAGGCGATCGGGCAGCTCGTCGCGGGCGACCCCGGAGAGCCGGGCTTCGATGTGCTCGGACGGGAGATCGCGCCCCGACCTGCGCCCGCCTTCCGGCTCACCCACGGCGAGGGCGTCACCCTCGACGAGACGGGCCGGCTGCTCGCCGCGCGCGAGGGCGCCCGCACCGTCGACAGACACGGCGCTCTCGACGTCGTCGCGCTCTTCGTCCATTCCGGCTCCGTGGATCTCGAGAGCGGCAATCTCGAGACGCGGGGGAGCCTGCAGATCGGCCGCGACGTGACCAATGGGATGATCGTCCGCGTGGGCGCCGACCTCGCGATCAAGGGCACCGTCGAGGCCGCGCGCCTCGAGGCCGGGGGCTCGATCGAGATCGGCGGAGGCGTGATCGGCGCGGAGACGGGCTGCGTCCGCGCCGCGGCCGATCTCAAGCTTCGCCACGCGCTCTCGGCACGCCTCCATGCGGGCGAGGCTCTCGAGGTCACGCGCGACGTGTTGAGCTCCGAGCCGCATGCGAAGGCGATCAAGGTCGGTGGGACGATGATCGGCGGCCAGGCCTTTGCCGAATCGAGCATCGAGGTACGCGATGCCGGGAGTCCGGCCGGCGGCCTCTGCGTGCTGCGAGCCGCTCGCCCGCTGGAGACCGGGAAAGAAGCGAGCGCGGACGAGCGCGACGCGCGCGAACGAGCCCGGGCGCTGCTGCGCGGCGGCCCGGATCGGCTGTCCGCGCGGAAGGGCCGGGACACGCGCAAGGGCCGCGGCGAGCGGCCCGACGCCGTCGCTGCGCCCGCCCTCGCCCCCCAGCTCCAGTTCCGCAAGCGCCAGCACGAGCTGCAGCCGTCCGCGCGCATCGAGATCAAGGGCACGGCTCACGCGGGCTGCCGAATCGATTTCGGCGGGCGTCCGCTGCTCCTCGACCGGCCGGTGCGGGGGAAGGTCTTCCGGTTCGACGTGGAACGCGACGAGATCGTCGCCGAGGAGAAGTGAGGTGGACTTCGACAGCGTGTGTGCCCGCGATCTGATGACGCGCAAGGTCGTTCTGGCCGAGGCCCACGAGAGTCTTCGCTGCGCGATCACGCGGATGAGCGAGCACCGCATCCACGGCCTGCTCGTCAAGCCGGATGCGCCGAATCGGGGTCTGTCGATCCTGACGGGCAAGGACTGCATCCGCGTGATCTGCGACGCGGGCGTCGCCGCGCTCGACGATCTCTGCGTCGAGGACGCGATGACGCGACCCGCGGTGACGGTCCCCGCCGCGCTCTGCATCAACGACTGCCTCCGTCTGATGCGGATGGCGGGCGTGCGTACGGCGCCGGTGCTCGAGAACGGCGAGCTCGTCGGCATCCTGACCTTCACCGACGTCCTCAAGAGCCTCAGCCTGCCTGTCGGTCTCTGAGGCCTCCGCTGTCCGCCGTCCGAACGCACGTCCGAAGGACGCCTCGGCGCTACGCTGCGGCGATGCGCGCGCTTCCGCCGCCCGTCGAGGCCTTCTCGTTGCAGATCATCGCCGCCGTGCTGGTGATGGGCGGTCTGCGGGCGAGCGCGCATTCGCTCCCGACCGGATGGACGGTGGCGGCGATCGGCGGCGTGGCGGTCGTCTTGACCGCGCTGCGCCGGCTGCCGCGCTGGTGGTGGCCCATCCAGCTGCTGTTCGCTCCCGCGATCTGGATCCTGCTGCCGCTCGAGGTCCCGCCCGCCGTCTGGCTCGTCGCGTTCGCGCTGCTCGCCCTGATCTACTGGAGCACGTTTCGAACGCAGGTCCCGCTCTTCCTCTCCGGCCGTCGCGTCTGGCAGGCCGTCGCCGCGCTGCTGCCGCCCGAGGGCTCCGGCCGGACGCTCCGCGTCCTCGATCTCGGCTCCGGGCTAGGCGGCCTGCTCGACCACCTCGCCCGCCAGCGACCGGACGGCCGCTTCCTCGGGATCGAGATCGCGCCGCTCCCGGCCTGGATCGCGCAGCTCCGCTTCGGCGTGACCGGCCCCGGCAACGTCCGGGTGCAGCGCGGCGATTTCTGGAAGCACGATCTCGGGGAGCACGACGTCGTGTTCGCGTTCTTGTCGCCCGTGCCGATGCCGGAGCTCTGGAGCAAGGCGCGTCGCGAGATGCGCCCCGGCAGTCTCTTGATCAGCTGTGCCTTCGAGGTTCCGGGGCATCCGGCCGATCAGATCATCGAGGCCGGCCCGAATGAACGCGAGCGGCTCCACGTCTGGCGCATCGGCTCGACTCGAGCGCCGACGGACGCGTCACCCGGGGCGAGTGGTCGGGGTGGTGGGACTTGAACCCACGACGCTGAACCCCCAAAGTTCAGGCTCTACCACTGAGCTACACCCCGACGCGCTCAGTCTAACCGACGCCCGCCGCCTGTCCGAGCCACCCGAGCAGGTCCCGCAGCGCCTGCGGCTTGATCTCGTGGCCCATCTCGTACTCGCCCCACGCGACCTGGAGCCCCATCGCCTCGAGCTGGGCCTTTGCCTGGCGCGCGTTGTCGATCGCGATCATCGGGTCCTGGGTGCCGTGGATCAGGAGCGTCGGCAGCGCGGCCCGCGCGGGATCCGGTCGCAGCCCCCGGACGACCGCTTCGGGAAGCCAGCTCGAGAGGGCGACCAGGGCCTTGAAGCGATCCGGGCGGCCGAGGGCCAGGTCGTAGGCCATGACGCCGCCCTGGCTGAAGCCCATCAGGATGATCCGGGCGGGATCGATCGGATGGATCTTCATCGCGTCCTCGAGGAAGCCTTCGAGGGCCCCGCGCGCGGCGATCAGCGCCGTCGCGTCGACCCGGCCCGAGGGATCGATCGGAAACCAGGCGAAGCCGCGCTGGCCGGGGCCGACCTCGAGGGCGAGCGGGCCCTGGGGACAGAGGAAGACGACCTCGCCGCGCCGGATCTGCGGCGCGATGCCGAGCAGGTCGTGGGCGCTCGCGCCGTAGCCGTGGAGGGCGACGATCGTCGGGAACGGGCCGGGGCCGGCCGGGACGTGGGCGGTGTAGAGCAGATCCATGGCGAGCGGTCTCCCTCGGGCACAGCAAGGCGCGGGACCGGACAGTAGAGAACCGAGCCGCCCTGGAGCGAGCCCCGACCTCGAA
>JBIPOQ010000200.1:0-6540 GCA_044379055.1 Myxococcota bacterium | reverse complement strand
GGATCCGCCTGATCAGGCGTCGCTCTCTGGCCTCAAGTGGATCAGGAAGATCTCGCGCACCCGCCGCATCAGCTCCTCGGGATCGCGGTCGGCCACCTCGTCGACCGGGATGGGATCGAGGATCTCGATCGAGATCGGGTGGCGACCCTGCAGCACGAAGCCGCGCTTCGGGAGCGCCTCGGCGGTGCCCCGGACGATGATCGGCTGGAGCGGGACGCGGTTGCGAGACGCGATCTGGAAGGCGCCGCTGCCGAACGCGCGCAGCCGACCGGTCGCGGAGCGCGTGCCCTCCGGAAACATCAGGATCGAGCTCCCGCCGGCGAGCGCCTGGTCGCAGAGTCGGAACATCGCGAGGACGCTCTGCTTGTCGCCGCGGCGCAGCGGGATGTAGTCGCAGAGGCGCATGTTCCAGCCGATCACCGGCACGCGGAAGTTCTCGATCTTCGACACCCATTTGAAATGGCTCTGCAGCCGGAAGAGCACGAGGATGTCGAGCAGCGAGAGATGATTCGCGACGATCACCGCCGGCCCGGCCTCGTAGAGCCGGTCGCGGCCGATGACGCGGACGGGCCAGGCCGGATTCAGCCAGGTGTAGAGCGAGGCCCAGAACGAGGTGAAGCGGTGGAGCACGGCGCGCCGCGGATCGAACGGGAAGCTGACGAGCCAGAGCACCACCGCGATCGGGAACAGCACGAGCGACGAGACGGCGAGGAAGCTCCAGAACAGGAGCGAGGCGGCGAGTCGGATCATCGCGGGCCACCCGGGCGCGCAGTCGCCCTCTCGCGCGCCGCCTCGACGAAGGCGCGGAACAGCCGATCGGAGAGCGCGTCGCGCTGCTTCTCGGGATGCCATTGGACGCCGAGCAGGAAGGGCGCGGGAGAACCGGCGTCGCCCTCGGCTTCGATCGCTTCGATGACCCCGTCGGCGCTTCGGGCGACGATGTGCTGGTCCCGGCCCGGGGCGGCGACGCCCTGGTGGTGCAGGCTGTTGACGAGGGCGGCCTCGCTGCCGGCGATCGCGGCGAGGCGGGACCCGGGCACGATCGTGATCGGATGCCGGTCGTCGGGGGCGAGCTTGTGGGGGGCCGCCTCCGGGCGCTGGGTCGGGAGATGGGCGTCGAGTCGGCCGCCCGTCGCCAGCGCCATCAGCTGCATGCCGTAGCAGATCCCGAGGACCGGCAGGCCCCGGGCGCGAGCCGCCTCGAATAGCATGCGATCGAAGCCGAGCTGCTCGGCGGGGACGAGGTCGAGCAGCGCCTCGACCTCGGGCGGGAGCGGACGGTCGGAGGGGAAATCGTCTCCGCCCGGCAGCAGCAGGCCGTCGAGCCCTTCGACGAGGGAGAGGGCCTCCGACTGGATCGGGAGATGGAGCGGGGCACCGCCCGCCCGATCGACGGCGTCGGCGTAGCTGCGGTCGATGTAGTGGTACGCGCGCCCGGAACGCCAGCGGCCTCGATCGTCGAGCGTCAGCGGGATCCCGATTCGCGGCCGGTGCATGGCACGAGCATAGCCATCTGCGGCATCCTGACCGCATGGCGCAGGTGGTGATCGCAGGCTGTGGCTACGTCGGCAACGCGCTCGCGCGGATGCTGCTGGCCGAGGGCCACGAAGTCTTCGGGATCCGGCGGGACCCGTCGAAGCTGGTGAAGGGGGTGCGGGCGATCCGCGGGGATCTCGCCGACCCCCGATCCCTCGGTCCCGCCCCGCAGCGGGTCGAGTACGCGGTCTTCGCGGTCGGCGCCGACGAGTCGACGGAGCAGGCGTATCGCCGGGCCTACCTCGACGGGCTCGCGGGCTTCCTCGAGTGGCTCGCGAACGAGGGCCAGCGTCCGAAGCGGATCGTGATGACGTCCTCGACCTCGGTCTACGGCCAGCGCCGCGGGGAGCACATCGACGAGGAGTCGCCGACCCATCCGACCCAGTTCCGCGGCGAGACGCTGCTGGCCTCCGAGCGGCTGCTCGCGGCCTCCGGCATGTCGACGGTCGTCGTGCGCCTCGGCGGGATCTACGGCCCCGAGCGCGAGAGCCTGATCGACCGCGCGATCGCCGGCGAGCTCCGCCTGCGCCCCGTCGAGCATTTCACGAACCGGATCCACCGCGACGACGCCGCGGGCCTCGTCCGCCATCTGCTCTTCCATCCCGCGCCGGCGCCGCTCTATCTCGGCGTCGACTCCGACTCCGCCGAGGAGTCCCAGCTGCACGCCTTCGTCGCGAAGGAGCTCGGCCTGCCCGAGCCGCCCCTCGACGAGGCGTCCGAATCGACTCGTCGCCGACAAGGCGTCGGCAGCAAACGCTGCAGCAATCGCCGCGCGCGCGAGAGCGGCTACAAGTTCCGCTATCCGACCTACAAAGAGGGCTACGGCGCCCTGATCCGGGCGCGCCGGGCCCGCCCTTGACGGGGGAGGGCGTGACCCCGAGGCTCGCCGCTTCGACCCTCGCGATGCCCGGCGCGATCTACTCGCCCTTCGCCGATCGCCTCCACGGCCATCCCGGACCGCTCTTCCCGCTCCATGTCGGCGATACCTGGCGCGACCCCTTCGTCGGCGCCCGCAGCGAGGACATCGAGACCGCGAAGACCCCGCGGCTCCACGCCTACTGCGATCCCCGTGGCGTGCCGGCGCTGCTCGAGGCGGTGCGCGAGAAGCTCCGGCATCGCAACGGCCTCGTCCACGAGCCGGGCGAGATCCTGATCACCGCGGGGGCCACCGGCGCCCTCGCCGCCCTCGCCGGCGCCGCCCTCGCCCCCGACGACGAGATCCTGATCCTCGCGCCCTTCTGGCCCCTGATCCGCGGCATCGCCCAGAGCTTCCGGGCGAAGCCGGTCGAGGTTCCCTTCTTCGATCGGGTCGCGACCCTGGACGAGGCCGTCGCCGCCGTCGCCGCGCGCATCACGCCCCGCAGCCGGGTCCTCTACGTCTCGACGCCGTCGAATCCGACCGGGCGCATGATTCCCGGCGACTGGCTCGAGGCCCTCGCCGCGCTCGCCCGCCGCCACGACCTCTGGATCTTCTCGGACGAGGTCTACGAGGACTACGCCTACGCCCGCGAGCACGTCTCGATCGGTCGCTTCGCCCCCGAGCGGACGGTCTCGGTCTACTCGTTCTCGAAGAGCTACGCGATGGCGGGCCAACGGGTCGGCTATCTCGCCGGCCCCGAGCCGATCGTCACGAACGCGCGCAAGATCGCGACCCATGTCTTCTACCACGCGCCGGTCGTCGGCCAGTACACGGCGCTCGCCGCCCTCGAGGGCGGCGCCGAGTGGCTCGCGGCCAACCGCGAGATGGACCGCGCGGTCGGGCGCGAGGTCGCGGCCCGCCTCGGGCTGCCCGAGCCCGAGGGCGGGACCTTCCTCTTTCTCGACGTCCGGGCGCAGCTCGACGCACGGGGGCTGATGGGGCTCCTCGAGGACTGCTTCGCCGAGGGCATCCTCGTCGCGCCGGGTCATTCCTGCGGTACCGACTACGCCGAATGGATCCGCATCAGCTACACCGCCGCCCCGGGCGACCGCGTCCTCGAGGCCGCGCGTCGCCTCGAGCGGGTGCTCGCGACCCGGCGCTCCGCCCGGCGCTGAACGCGCGTCCGGTCCCGCGCCCGGGGTCCGCGCTGCCTTCGATCGACTATGCTCGGCCCGCACCGGGTCCGCTCCAACGCAGAGGAAAACCGCATGTCGATCGATCTCGTCCGCAACGCCCCGAAGACCCCCGCCCGCACCGCCAGCATCAAGTCGATGGAGTACTCGATGCGCGGGGACGCGAAGGCCTGGCTCGACCTCTTCGCCGACGACGCGATCGTGCAGGATCCCTACGGCCCCTCGCCGATGAACCCGAACGGCCAGGGCCACCACGGCAAGGCCGCCATCGAGAAGTTCTGCGCCGCCTACATCCAGCCCGACCGCATCCGCTTCGAGGTCCGCCAGACGCTGACCTCCGGGCCGGCCTGCGTGAACGTCGGGACGATCTTCGCGAAGGGCTTCGACGGACGCTTCGCCTGGAACGAGGTCATCAACGTCTACGAGGTCAACGCGGCGGGAAAGATCACGCTGCTGCGCTCGTACTGGGACTACGAAGCCAATCAGAAGACGGCCTTCTAGGCCGGTCGCGAGCCGCGGGCTTGCTCTTCGTCGAACGCAGCAACCGGACCGAAGCGCTGTTCGCGGGGCTCGCCGAGCGGCTGGCGAAGCCGGGGCGTGATCCGCTCGCGACGGCCGTCGTCGTCGTCCAGGGCGCCGGCATGGAGCGCTGGATCGCGCAGCAGATCGCGCGGCGCAGCGGCGTCTGCGCGAACGTCGCGTTCCCCTTCCCGCGTCCGTTCCTCGAGAGCGTCTTCGGGGCGATGCCCGGCGCAGCGGTCGACGGTGCCCCGCGTGCCTGGGATCTCGATCGGATGACCTGGGCGATCGCGCGCGCGGTGGAGGAGGGAGAGCGCGAGCGGGTGTATGCGCCGCTCGTGCGTCATCTCTCCGGGGCGGACCGCGATTGGCGGCTCGTCGCCCTCGCGCGCCAGATCGCGAACGTCTTCGATCAGTACATCACCTATCGACCGGACTGGACGCTGCGCTGGGAGCGCGATGCCGGACGGCCCGTGGAGCTGTCGAACGAGCCGGATCTCGACTGGCAGATCACGCTCTTCCGCACGCTGCGCGAGACGCTCGGCCCGGGCCACATGGCCGACCGCGCGCGTGCCTTCCTCGCGGCGGTGACGGGCGCCGAGCGGCGCGACGTCGAGGCGAGCCTGCGGCGGCGCTTTCCGACGGCGATCGAGATCTTCGCCGTGTCGACGCTGCCGCCGCTCCATCTCGACGTCGTGCGCGGGCTCGCGACGATCCTCGAGGTTCGGCTCTCGGTGCTGACGCCGTCGCGCGCGTGGTACTCGGATCTCTGGCGCGAGCTGCGCGACGCCGACGCGGCGCCGCCGACCGCGATCGGCGCGCTTCTCGCCGGCCTCGGTCGACTCGGAGCCGATTTCCAGCAGACCCTCGAAGCCGGCGCGTCGCCCGATGGCGGCGATCGAGAACTCTTCGTCGAGCCCATGACCGGGAGTGTGAAAGAGGGGGGCGCCGCAAGCCTGCTGCAACGGCTGCAGGCGCGGCTCCTCGATCTGGACGCAGACCTCGCCGGCGACGCGCCGACGGCGGGTGGCGGCCCCGTCGCCCTCGGCGACGACTCGATCCGGGTCCATCTCTGCCACGGTCCGCGCCGCGAGCTCGAGGTCGTCGAGAGTGTCCTGCGCGCGGCGTTCGAGCGAGATGTCACGCTCGCGCCGGAAGACGTGATCGTCATGGCGCCCGACATCGACGCGATCGCCCCGGACATCGACGCGGTGTTCGGCCCCGGTGCAGAGGAGCGCGACGGCATCCCCTACCGGATCGCCGATCGCGGCACCTATCGTCGCTCGCCGGTCGCCGACGCCTTCCGCGCGCTCCTCGCGCTCGTCGGCACCCGCCTGTCCCGCAGCGCCGTCTTCGACTGGCTCTCGCTGCCCGAGGTCGCCGCGCGTTTCGCCCTCGACGAGACGGGCGCCTCGGCCCTCGCCGATTGGGCCGAGCGAGCGGGCTTCCGCTTCGGCCTCGACGCCGCGCAGCGCGAGGCGCTCGGACTTCCCCCGCTTCGGGGCCACACCCTCGCCGGCAGCCTCGATCGACTGATCCTCGCCCACGCTCTCGGCGAGACCCGGGACGTCGTTCGCGGCGTCTCGCCCGTCGCGCTCGACGTCTTCGCCGACCCCGCCTGGATCGGGGCGATCGCGGAGGTCGACGCCCTGCTCGGCTTCGCGGTGCGGGGAAGCCGCGAGGCGCGGAGCGTCGCGGGCTGGGTCGAATGGCTCGAGCGGCTGATCGAGCGGAGCGTCGTGCGGCGGGACGCCAACAGCCACGAGCACGGCGCGATCCTCGATCTCCTCCAGCGCCTGCGGACCGCCGCCGAGGCCGCCGGCTTCACCCGCCCGATCGCCTTCGAGGCGATGCGCGATCGCGTCGTCGCGGCCCTCGAAGAGACGCCTTCGCCCCAGGCCTTCCTCGCCGGCGGTGTCACGTTCTGCCAGCTCGTGCCCCTGCGTGCGATTCCCTTCCGCGTCGTCGTGATCACCGGCCTCGTCGACGGCGGCTTCCCGCGCAACCGTGCCGCCGCCGGCTTCGACCTCCTGGCGAAGCACGCGCGCGCCGGCGACCGATCGATTCGCGACGATGATCGCCATCTCTTCCTCGAGGCGCTGCTCTCGGCCCGGGAGAAGCTCGTCCTCACCGTCCCGGCCCGCGATCTCCAGAACGGCCAGCCGCGCCCCGTCTCGACCGTCGTGAGCGAGCTCCTCGACGCCCTCGACGCGACGTTCACGCTCGATCCGAGCGGCGGGTCCGAGACGCAGCCGCGGCTGAGCAGCTGGCTCGTCGTCACCCATCCGCTCCAGGCGACGAGCCCCCGCTATTTCGCGCGCGATCGTGATCCGCGGCTCGAGTCCCGGAGCGAGCGCGCCTATCGCGGCGCGCTCGCCCGTCAGGCGACTCTCGCGGAGCGCGTCTGGACGCCGCGGCAATTCCTCGCGCCGG
>JBIPOQ010000199.1:0-6543 GCA_044379055.1 Myxococcota bacterium | reverse complement strand
GGTGATCAAGCGGACGCTCGTGCGCGGCGACGGGCTGCCGTTCACGATGGAGCTCCCGACCTATCGCCGGCCGACCTTCGGCCTCTGGCTCTCGCAGGTCCTGTCGAGCGTGCGCGCGTTCCTGCGCCGGGCGGGCACGATCATCCTGCTCGCGACCGTCGCGCTCTGGCTGCTGCTGCATTTTCCGCAGGTCGAGCCGCCGCCCGGCCTCGACGAGCGCGCCGCCTCCGCCTGGGCCCTCGAACAGAGCGCGGGCGGCCGCCTCGGCCATGCCCTCGAGCCCCTGATCGCCCCCCTCGGCTTCGACTGGAAGATCGGCGTCGGCCTCGTCGCGAGCCTCGCCGCCCGCGAGATCCTGGTCGCCACCCTCGCCCAGATCTACGCGACCGGCGGCGACGAGAGCGCCTCGCTCCGCGAGGCCCTGCGCGCCGACCGCCACCCCGACACGGGCCTCCCGGTCTACACGCCCGCGACCGTCGGGGCGCTGCTCGTCTTCTTCGTCTTCGCGCTGCAGTGCACGTCGACGATCGCCATCATGCGGCGCGAGACGAACTCCTGGCGCTGGCCGGCCTTCGCCTTCGCCTATCTCTTCGCCCTCGCGTACGGGGCGAGCTTCCTGACCTTCCACGTCGTGAGTGCCCTGACATGACGCGCTCCTCGCCCGATCGCGGCGCCGTCCTGCCCGAGAGCCCAATCGGCTATCGTCGGCCCATGCTGCGCGCCCGGCCCCTTTCCGCCCTCGTTCTCCTCGCCCTCTGTGTCGGCCTCGCCCTGACGAGCGGCTGCGCGAGCCGCCCGCGCCGACATTCGATCATCGACCGCGCCGGAATGCAGGTCGATCTCGTCCGCTACGTGAAGGGCTTCAAGACCGAGCCCCAGGGCTTCGAGCATCCCGCGATCATCTCCAAGGAACGCCTGGTCCACATCCTCGGCGCCGTCGAGATCGAGACCCGCGAGAAGGGCGGCGCGACGATCCGCCAGCCGGGCATCCACGCCGAGCTCATCGAGCCGATCGCCGAGGCCCTCTCGGAGGCCTTGCGCCAGGCCGGACCCGACCAGGAGATCGGCCTCCAGGCCATCCGCAAGGAACGCAGCCTCGGGATCTTCCACACCAAGTACCTGACGACCCTGCTCGCCTGGGTGAAGTCCGGCTCCCTCTATCTCCAGCTCCACCGCTCGGAGTGGCCGATTCCCCAGGCCAAGGAGGCGAAGCCCCAGCCCGAGCCCCTGCGCGACACGCGGCCGATGGACTTCCGCGTCGTGTCGGGGGAGTTCCTCTATTTCGCCGGCCCCCAGACCCTCGAGATCGACTGGAACAACGACGTATTCCGCACGGCCTATCGCCTGCCCGGCTCGACCGGCGGCGAAAAGCGCCGGCGCGAGGTCCTGATGCAGTCGCCGATCCCTCAGACCGAGCGGAAGACGAAGGACGTCGAGGGCGTCGGCGTCGACTCGTTGACCCCGGAGCAGCTGCGCGCCCTCGCCGACCTCGAAGAGGACCGGGCCACGGGCCGCATCACGGAGCAGGCGTACCAGCGCGCCCGTCGCGAGCTCCTCAGAGCGCGCTGAAGAGGGAGCGCTTGAACCTCAGGTCGAGCCGGCCGACGGCCGCTACCGTCGAGACCGCTCGTGGGTCGGCCCTGCGACGACCCGAATGACCCGTAAGCGCCGTGCGCCGTGGGCGCCGAGCTCCGCCGGAGATCGCTCTCGATGTCGACCTTGATGCAAGCCCTCGTGATCGCCGTACTGACCGGGATCGGCCTTCGCCTGCCGAAGGGAACGACCCGCAGCCGGCTCTTCAGCGTCCTCAAGGCCTGGTTCACCGTCCTCTGCTTCTGGGCGCTCCTGACCCATCCGATGGAGAACGAGGCCGGCGAGAAAGTGATGGCCCTCGAGCTGATCGGCGACACGATCGACGAGATCGACGCCGGCACCTTCTGGCTCTTCGTCGCCCTCGCGACCGGCATCAAGATGATCGGCATGATCTCGTCGATGGTCCGCTGGCAGCTGATGCTGCGCGGCCAGGGCATCGAGCTCCCCTTCAAGCATCTCTTCGGCTCGTTCCTGATCGGCCGCGCGATCGGCACCTTCCTGCCGTCCACCGCCGGCCTCGACGGCTACACCCTCTTCGACGCCGCGCGCTGGAGCGGCCGCACCGTCGAGGTCACCGCCGCGAAGTTCGTCGAGAAGGTCTGCGGCTTCTCCGGCGTCTTCATGACCTTCCTCGTGACGCTGCCCTTCGGCATCGCGATCTTCGGCGAGAACGCGCGCTTCTTCGCGATGGCCTCGGTCCCGATCGCCGCCGGCGTGATCGGCGGGCTCGTCGTGACGCTGCTCTTCCCGGGCTTCGTGCAGTGGCTGCTCGAGAACGTCCCGATCCCGGCCAAGCAGCGCATCCACGGCCTCGTGTCGCGCATCTCGACGTCGGCCGCGGCCTATCGCTCGCGACCGGGGCTCGTGCTCCAGATCCTGTTCCTCTCCTTCCTCGTCCACTTCACGACCGCGGCCATGTACTACTTCACGGCACTCGCGATCGGCGCGGTCGGCGCGGATTTCTGGGAGGTGACCTTCGGGTCGTCGATCCAGATCTTCGTGACCGTGATCAGCCCGTTCACGATCGCGGGCGAGGGCATCCGCGAGGCCGCGCAGTACGTGCTGCTGAAGGAGCAGATCGGCGGCGCCAAGGCGATCCTCTCGGCGGCGCTGGGCTTCTGGGCGGCGGAAGCGCCGACGATGCTCGGGTTCCTGTTCTGGTGGGCCCGCGGCGACGACTACACGCCCGCGTTCTCGCGCGTGAACGGCGTGCAGGTCGACTACGCCGAGGCGGCGCGGGCGGCGGCCTCCCTCGAAGAGGACGTCGACGTCTCGGCCGGCGAGGTCGCGGCGACGCCGCTCGGCGAGCGGCTCTGGCGCTGCGCGTCGGCAGGGGCGTTCGCGGGGGTGACGGCGGGTCTCCTGCTCGGGCTCGGCGAAGCGATCGTGATCGCGCAGGGCGGGCTCGGAACCGAGGGGCAGGTCTTCTGGTACGGACCCCTGATGTGGGCCGCGGTGCTCGGCGGGCTCTCGATCCTGGGCGGGCTCTTCCTCGCAGTGCTCCCGATGGATCGCTTCGAGATCGGGAGCTGGGTCCCGCGGCTCGGGCTCGGCGCGTGTCTCGTGCCGTTCGGCTTGTTCGTCGTGCTCTTCCGATTGCGGCGCGACGTGTATCTCGAGCAGATGCCGCCGCTGCCGGTCCTGCTCGGCGTGCTCGTGGGCGGGGCGATCGTGCTCGCGCTGATCCTCGGTCCGCTGCGCCTGCTGCTCGCCCCGATCGCCACGCGACTCTCGACGCCGCTCGCGCCGCTCGCGGTCCTCGTCGTCGGGGTCTTCGGCCTCGGCGGCGCGCTCGGGATGGCCTTCGCACCGCCGGCCCCGCCCGCGCCGGAGAAGCGCGCGATCACGGCCGAGCTCGCCGGCAAGCCGAACGTCCTCCTCGTCATGGTCGACACCCTGCGCGCGGACCAGCTCTCCTGCTATGGCGGCCCCGTCGCGACGCCGAACCTCTGTCGCCTCGCCGAGGAGGGCACGCGCTACAAGGCCTTCTCGCACGCCTCCTGGACCAAGCCCGCCACGGCGTCGCTCCTGACCTCGACCCTGCCCTCGACCCATCGCGCGATGTCGAAGCCCGCCTCGCTCTCGCAGGACCTGACGCTGATCTCCGAGGCGATGCAGCAGAGCGGCTACACGACGGCCGGCATCGTCTCGAACGTCAACCTCGCCGAGAGCTTCGGCTTCGACCAGGGCTACGACGACTACTACTACCTCGCGCCCGACTACATCGCCGGCGCGGCGGAGTCGAGCTCGAAGCTCATCATCTACCAGCTCGTCCGGCAGGTCGCCCTCGGCGTCTTCGGGGGCGACGAGATCCGCTTCAACGACTTCTATCAGGACTCCGAGGTCGTGAACGGCGTCGCATTCGACTGGCTCGAGCAGCGCGGCGACGAGCGCTTCTTCCTCTTCCTGCACTACATGGATCCCCACGATCCCTATTTCGAGCATCCCTACAACGGCGTCGGCGTCGCCCGCGTCTCGCTGCCGGACCCGAAGCCCGAGCAGGCCGAGCGCCTCGCCGCGCTCTACCGCGGCGAGATCGCCTACCTCGACGAGCAGTTCGGGAAGCTCCTCGCGAAGCTCGAGGAAAAGGGCCTCTACGACGACACGCTGATCGCGGTCACCTCCGACCACGGCGAGGAGTTCGCCGAGCACGGCGGCTTCTGGCACGGCCTCACGCTCTACGACGAGCAGATCCACGTCCCGCTGCTGATCAAGTGGTCCCGGGGCGCGGCGAAGCCGGCCCCAGGCGCCGACGCCGGCCTCGCCCGCTCGATCGACATCGCCCCGACGCTGCTCGGTGCCGCCGAACTCCCGATCCCCGAAGCGATGCAGGGCATCGATCTGCGCACGCCCTTTGCCTCGCGCCTCGAGAAGGACCGCCAGGTCTTCGCCGAGGAGGACCACGAAGGCAACGTCCTCTGGGCGCTCCGCACCGACGAGGAGAAGCTGATCGTCGCCAACCCGAACAATCCCCGCGGCCTGCCCGAGCGCGCCTACTTCGACGTCGCGAGCGATCCGGGCGAGACGGACCCCTATACGGATGCCGATGCCGAGGCGCGCCTCGAGGAGATGGCCCGGCTCCAGCGCCTCGCCGCCGAGGGCAAGGCCGTCGCCGGGGAAGAGACGGAGATGACGCGCGAGGACTGTGAACGATTGCGCGTGATCGGTTACGTAGAGGATTGCAGCCACGTGAAATGAGGCGGACGCCGGAACGCCAGGAGGAAGATGAGATGACGCTTCGAAGCATGCTCGCGCTCTGTGCAATGGTCCTCGGGACCCTGGCGATCGCGCCGCCCGTCCATGCCGACAGCCACGGCAAGAAGCCGGACGGCGCGGCCGCGAAGAGCGCGAAGGAGCAGACCCCGGCCGGCCCGACTGCCGAAGACCGGGCCAAGATGGCCGACGCCCATCAGAAGATGGCGGAATGCCTGCGGTCGACCCGGCCGATCCAGGAATGCCGCGCCGAGATGAAGAAGACCCATGACGGCTGGGCCCAGGGCATGACCTGCCCCCATGGCGAGAGCTGCCCCCATGGCGAGGCCTGCCCCCACGGAGACGCGTGCGACGGCAGCTGCAAGCACGGCGGCAAGCACGGCGACGCCCACGGCGCGATGTGCGAGAACGGCAAGGGCAAAGGCAAAGGCAAGGCCGAGACCGGAGCGACCCCGCCCACGTCCCACTAGCCCCGACCGCCACTCGCGCCGCCGTCCCCCTCGAGTTCCGGCGATCCCCGGCCGATCGGAAGCCCGACGGCCCAACCTCCATCCGGGGACGACGACGCCTTGGCCGAGCTCGCGACCACCCAGCTCTCGGATCTGCTCGAGCAGGGCGACGACGTCGCGGTGCGCGCGCTCTTCGAGTCGTTCTCCGAGAGCGACCGGACCCACGCTGCCTCCCGCCTGCCGACCCAGGAGCTCGCGCGGCTCCTCGACATCCTCGGCTCCGAGGCCGCCGCCGAGCTGATCGAGATCCTGCCCCTCTCGCAGGCCGCGGCCGCGATCGAGGAGGTCGAGCCGAAGGCCGCCGCCGAGATCCTCGAGGAGCTCTCGAGCGACGACCGGGCGGACGTCCTCGGCGAGGTCTGGGAGGACGATCGCCAGGCGATCCTCGAGGCCTCCGAGGTCGACACGGCCCGCGAGGTCCGGGCGCTCCTCGCCTACGACGCCGATACGGCCGGCGGCCTGATGCGGACCGAGTACGTCGCCCTGCGGAGCGACCAGACGGTCTCGGCGGCGATCGACCAGATCCGGCGCTCGGCGGATGCCTATGCGGGCTACGCGATCCAGTACCTCTACGCGGTCGATCCGCAGGGGCGTCTCGAGGGGGTCGTCCCGCTGCGGGCGCTCCTGCTCGCGCGCTCCGACGCGCGGCTGGCCGACCTGATGGTGCGGGACCCGGTCGTGTTCCGGGTCGACGATCCGCTCGAGACCCTCGCCCAGGTCTTCCGCAAGCAGGGCTTCCTGGGCGCCCCCGTGATCGACCCGGCCGGCCTGCTCGTCGGCGTCGTCGAACGGACGGCGATCGACGACGCGGCGATCGACGTGGCCGAGGCGGACCACATGAAATCCCTCGGTATCGCGAGCGGCGAGGAGCTGCGCTCGATGCCGCCCATCGAGCGCTCGCGCAGGCGCCTCGCCTGGCTCACGATCAACATCGCCCTCAATCTGCTCGGGGCCAGCGTGATCGCCGCCTATCAGGACACCCTCGAGGCCGCGATCGCCCTGGCCGTCTTCCTGCCCATCATCTCGGACATGAGTGGAAACTCGGGGAACCAGGCCGTCGCGGTCTCGCTCCGCGAGCTGTCGCTCGGGGTCGTGCGACCGAGCGAGCTCGGCCACGTCCTCGCCAAGGAGGCCTGGGTCGGCATCCTGAACGGCCTGGCGCTGGGCAGCATGCTCGCGCTGCTGGCCTATCTCTGGCAGGGGAGCGCGACCCTCGGCGCCGTGGTCG
>JBIPOQ010000198.1:0-6574 GCA_044379055.1 Myxococcota bacterium | reverse complement strand
CACCCGGGCGCGGCGGAGCTCGCCTTCGGTCACGGCCGTCCGTCGCAGGCGCTCCGTCTCCTCGATGATCCGCTGGGTCGCGTCGAGCAGGCGGCTCGCATCCGTCTCGTATCCGATCGTGAAGAGCCCGCGATCGAAGGGCGTGAACGCCCCGGCGTCGATCCGATCGACGAGTCCCTCTTCTTCGCGAACGCGTTGAACGAGTCGGCTCGACTCGCACTCGCCGAGGACGTAGGCGAGGAGATCGAGATGGATCGCGTCGCGTTCGCGAAAGGGGGCGGCCGGCCAGGCGAGATCGACACGGTGGCCCTCGAAGGGCTTGCGGAGGACGGCGATGGCCGTCTCCTTCCGATTCGGCTCGAGCTCGCGGACGCGCCGAGCCTGTCCGGGTCCCGCGTCGCCGAACAAGCGCTCGACCTCGGACGTCATTTCGCCGGCGTCGAAATCCCCGACGGCGACGACCATGAGGTTGTCGGGCGTGTACCAGCGCTCGAAGAAGCGGCGGACCTGGGCGCGGTCGAAGCCGGCGACGTTCTCTGCCGGTCCGAGGATGGGCTGTCCGTAGCGGTGGACCCGATAGGCTTCACGGAAGCACAGGTCGGAGAGGACGTGGCCCGGCGTGTCCTCGGAGCGGCGGATCTCCTCGAGGACGACCTCGCGCTCCCGGGCGATCTCCTCCTCGTCGAAGATCGAGTTCCGGACCGCATCGCAGAGCACGTCGAGGCCGCGTCGCCACTCCGCGGAGGGCAGCGTCGCGTGGTAGACGGTGGAATCGAAGGAGGTATAGGCGTTGATCTGGCCGCCGAGCCCTTCGATCTCGCCGGCCACCTCGCCGACGTCGCGGCGTTCGGTGCCCTTGAAGAGCATGTGCTCGTGGAAGTGGGCGAGGCCTTCCTCGCCCGGGCGTTCGTCCGCGGAGCCCACGCCCGCCCAGATCTGGAGCTCGACGACCGGGTCGCGATGACTCTCGCGGAGCAGCAGGGTCAGGCCATTCGGAAGAGTGCGTCGTTGCGTGGAGGCGGGCTTCAAAGCGGGACGAGAGTACCGGAGTCGATGGGGCCTCGCCCCCTGCCTGCCCTGGGCAGGTAACCTCCGGCCATGACCGACGCCCCGCGCGCACAGACCGGGATCCCCGCCGTCGACGACGGCCAGGTCGGCGTCTACCTGCACCTGCCGTTCTGCGAGCGGATCTGTCCCTACTGCGATTTCGCGGTCGTCGCCGCCCGGGTCCTGCCCCCCGAGCTCGAGGCCCGTTACGTCGATGCCCTTTGTCGTGAGCTCGACGCCCGCCGGGCAGATTTTCCGGGGCGTTCCCTGGCGACCGTCTACTTCGGGGGGGGGACGCCGGCGCTCTTCCAGCCCGCTTCGATCGCGCGATTGGTCGCGGCCGTCCGGGCGGCCTTTCCGGAGGGGCCGGGCGCGCGCCGACCCTTCGATCCGCCCGAGGCCACGCTCGAGCTGAACCCGAGCACGGTCGAGCGCACTCGCCTCCCCGGCTTCCGCGCCGCCGGCATCGACCGCCTCTCGATCGGCGTCCAGTCCTTCCAGGACGACCAGCTGAAGCGACTCGGTCGGGCCCATCGCGCGTCCGTTGCCCGCGAAACGCTGCTCGCCGCCCGCGCCGCCGGGTTCGACAACGTGTCCCTCGATCTGATCTTCGCACTGCCGGACCAGACGCTGGCGACCCTCGACCTCGATCTCGACGCGCTGCTGGCCTTCCAGCCGGAGCACGTCTCGACCTACGAGCTCACCTTCGAGCCCGAAACCCCGTTCGGGCGCGCCCTGGCCCGGGGCAGGATGCGCGCCTGCGACGAAGACGTCGCCGCCGACATGATCGAACACATCGAATCGAGGCTCTTCGCAGCCGGGTACGACCGGTACGAGATCTCGAGCTACGCGCGCGCCGGGCGCCGCTCGCGCCACAACGCACGCTACTGGCAGCGTGACGCGGTGCTGGGGCTCGGCATGGGCGCCCACTCCTTCGAGCCCAGGACGCCCCTCCACCCGCATGGCCGGCGTCGCGCCAACCCGCGCTCGCTCGAAGAATGGCTCGCCGGCGTCGAGGCGGATCCGGGACGGATCGGTCGCGAGGAGGCGCTGTCGACCGCGACGGCCCGGGGAGAGGCGGTCTTCCTCGCCTTGCGGCGCCGGGAGGGGCTGTCGGGCGCGTCGTTTCGGCTGGAGTTCGGCGATCCCCCGCGGCGATTCTTTGCGGAGGAGATCGAGCGCGCGGTCGCGCTCGGCTGGCTCGTCGAGGGGGATCCGTCGCCCGGCGACCTGCGTCTCACGCGCGCGGGGCGGCTCGTCGCGGACAGCGTCGCCGCGCTCTTCGTGGCCGACGAGCTCGAGAGCGGGCCCGCGGGCGATTGACGCTCGCGGGGCGGGGCGTCTACGCTGCAGTCCGAGGTTCCGATCGAATGCACGGGCAGCCTCTCCGCACGCGACCGATGGTCTACGGCACGACCTTCGAGCCGACTCTCTCCGAACGTCAGGCGATGGTCTTGCGGGCGCTCGTCTCGACCTACGTCGAGCGGGCGGGGCCCGTCGCGTCCCAGGTCCTGGCCGTGCAGATGCCGGTCCCGCTCTCGTCGGCCAGCATCCGCAATACCCTCGCGGAGCTCCAGGAGGCTGGGCTCGTCGAGAAGGCCCATGCCTCTTCGGGGCGTGTCCCGACGCCGCTCGGCCTGCGGACCTTCATCGATCATCTGCTCGAGCCGGCCGATCTCGGTCCCGACGACCAGCGCCAGCTCGACCGGGCCCTCGCCGGGGTCGACACCTCCGAGACCCCCCGGCTCGCGGCCCAGGTCCTGTCCGACCGCACGCGGCAGCTGGGCTTCGTGGTGCCGCCCCGGGTCGAGCAGCTGCTGCTGCGAACGGTGCATCTGGTGCCCGTGGGTACGGGGCGGGTGCTCGCCGTGCTCGTCGCCGAGAACGGCGGCGTGATGCAGCGGATCGTCGCGCACGAAGAGCGGATCTCGCGTCGGGAGCTCGAGCGGATCGGTCGGATCCTGGCCGAACGCGTCGCCGGCCGCACCCTCGTCGGCCTGCGCCAATGTCTCGAGGCGGAGCGGGAGCGACTGCGAGGCGAGGCCGACGATTTCCTGCGGCGGGCCTGGATGTTCGGTCTCGGCGCCTGCGAGAGCGAGGCGGGGGAGGATCTCGTGATCGCGACCCGGCTGGCGCTCCTGGCGCAGCCGGAGTTCTCGGATCCGGAGCGGATCCGGGGACTGTTCTCGGCGCTCGAGACGAACGAGCGGCTGCTCGAGCTCCTCCGTCAGATCGCCCGCGCCGATCGGGGGGCAGTGCGCGTCGGACTCTCGATGTCCCTCGAGACCGAGCTCGGCGAGCCCTCGCTGCGGGACTGTGCGCTCGTGGCCGTGGCCTATGGCTCGTCCTCCGAGCCGGGGGCGACGGGCGTGCTCGGCGTGATCGGGCCCCAGCGCATGGACTACGGACGGGTGATCCCGCTGGTCCATTACTGCTCGGAGCTCGTGACCCGCAAGCTCATGGTCTGAGGGGCCTTCGCCCGGTCGCCTCGCTGTCCCGACCGAGCGCGGCGCGTCGATTCGGCCGGCCCGGATGCGTGCCGAGGGGCGGGAGTCGCTCGCGAACTTTACAGTCCCGGCGGACTGCTTACGTAGAGCGAATCACGGCCGATGGATGGATGGGGCATTCATGAGCGATCGATCCCGGACTCAGGACAACGCGCCCGCCGACGCGGATCTCACGATCGAGCCGTCGGCCGAGATGGCGCAGGCGCTGCGCGAGGCCACGGCGGCCTTCGACGCGCGGGAGGCGGCCGGCAGCGGCTCGTCCGGCGGTCAGGCTGCGTCGACGGCGGACAAGCTCACGATCGAGCTGCTCTCCCAGGAGCTCCAGGACCTCACGCGAGTCCACGAGGAGAAGGTTCAGGAGTTCGCGGAACAGAAGGACCATTTCCTCCGGCTCCAGGCGGAGTTCGAGAACTTCAGACGCCGAAGCCTGAAAGAGAAGCAGGAGAGCCTCCGCTTCGGTCACCAGAATCTCGTCAAGGATCTCCTTTCGGCCGTCGATAATCTGGAGCGCGCCATGGAGCACGGGGCGCAGAACGCCGGAGCCGAGGTCAGGGGAGTGCTGGACGGGATCGCGCTGGTGCACCGCGAGATCCTTTCCGCGTTCGAAAAGCACGGGGTGTCACAGCTCGACGCGGCGGGTCAGATCTTCGACCCCGCCGTCCACGAGGCGATCGGACAGATCCCGAATCCCGACGTTCCGGCGAATACCGTCGTCCAGGTGCTCCAGAAGGGTTACGTCATCCACGATCGGATGGTTCGTCCGTCGCGGGTGCTCGTCTCTCGAGAGCCCACTCCAGAGGAGCGGGGCTCCCGGAGAGGCGATTAGGTCCCGGTCCTCCGCGGCGCGGTGGGGAGCCGGGGCGGAGGGGGCGAGACGACATGGGCAAGGTCATCGGGATCGATCTCGGCACGACGAACAGTTGTGTGGCCGTGATGCAGGGCGACCAGGCCGAGGTCATCGCCAACGCCGAGGGCGCGCGGACGACGCCGTCGATGGTGGCCTACACCACGAGCGGAGAGAAGCTCGTCGGTCAGATCGCGAAACGCCAGGCCGTCACCAATCCCGAGTGCACCATCTTCGCCATGAAGCGCTTGATCGGCCGCAAGCTCGAGGCCGACGAAGTCCAGGCGTTTTCGAAGATCGCTCCGTTCAAGATCGTGGCCGCCGACAACGGCGATGCCTGGGTCGAGATCAATGGCAAGCCCTGCTCGCCGCAGGAGATCTCGGCCATGGTGCTCGCGCGCATGCGCGACACGGCGAGCGAGTTCCTGGGCGAGCCCGTCGACCAGGCGGTGATCACGGTGCCGGCCTACTTCAACGACGCGCAGCGCCAGGCGACGAAGGAAGCGGGCAAGATCGCCGGCCTCGAGGTCCTGCGGATCATCAACGAGCCGACGGCCGCCGCGCTCGCGTACGGCATCAAGCAGGACACCGACCAGAAGATCGCGGTCTTCGATCTCGGTGGCGGCACGTTCGACGTTTCCATCCTCGAGATCGGCGACGGCGTTTTCCAGGTCCTTTCGACCAACGGCGACACGTTCCTCGGCGGCGAGGACTTCGACAACGTCCTCGTCAGCGCCCTCGCGGATCGCTTCGAGAAGGAGAATGGCGTCGATCTGCGCGGGGATCCGATGGCGCTTCAGCGCCTCAAGGAGGCGGCCGAGCGCGCGAAGCAGGAGCTCTCGTCGACGACCGAGACGGACATCAACCTCCCGTTCATCTGTGCGGACGACGAGGGGCCGAAGCATCTCGTCCATTCGATGACGCGCGAAGAGCTCGAGATCCTCGTCGGCGACATGGTCGACCGGCTCGAGGGCCCGTGTCGGATCGCGCTCGAGGACGCGGGGCTCACCGCGGCGCAGGTCGACCACGTCGTGCTCGTCGGCGGCATGACGCGCATGCCGCTCGTCCAGCGCAAGGTCGAGTCGATCTTCGGACAGACGCCGCTCAAGGGCGTGAACCCCGATGAAGTCGTCGCGGCCGGTGCGGCGATCCAGGGCGGCGTGTTGACGGGCGAGGTCGAGGAGGTGCTCCTGCTCGACGTGACGCCGCTCTCGCTCGGTGTCGAGACGCAGGGCGGGGTCGCGACCAAGATCCTCGAGAAGAACACGACGATTCCCTGCACCAAGAGCCGGATCTTCTCGACCACGGAAGACCATCAGGACGTGGTGCGCATCCACGTGCTCCAGGGCGAGCGCGAGATGGCCGAGGACAACATGACCCTCGGCCGCTTCGAGCTCGTCGGGATCCCGCCGGCACCGCGGGGGGTTCCCCAGATCGAGGTCAGCTTCGCGATCGATACCGACGGCGTCGTCAGCGTCTCCGCCAAGGATCTCGGGACCGGTCGCAGCCAGAGCATCCAGGTCACCGCCTCGAGCGGGCTCTCGAAGGACGAGGTCGAACGACTGGTCAAGGAGGCCGAGGGCAACGCCATCGCCGATCAGGCGCTGCGGTCGCTCATCGAGCTGCGCAACAAGGCCGACGGGTTGATGTACTCCGCGGCCAAGACCCTCGAGGAGTTCGCCGAGGACGTCGAGGCCACCGACAAGGCGAATCTCTCGGCCCAGATCGCCAAGACCCGGGAGCTCGTGAAGGGGCAGGACCCCGAGGTCCTCGCAAAGGCGGTCGATGAGCTCTCCCGCCAGAGCTACTCGCTCACCGAGAAGCTCTACGCGAAGCTCGGGGGCCAGTCCGAAGAAGGCGCGTGAACCAGCGCCCGATCTCCGCCTCCCCCTCGAATCCCGAAATGCCCGAAGCCGCCGCTTGACAGCGGGCCGCCCGGTGCCGAGAGTCCCGCGCAATTCGTCCCCTTGGGACCCGATCGCCATCGGCCTCGATGCCCCAGTCGTCGGGCCGGTCATCGGAAGCGCCATCGAAAAAGCCATCGAGAGGGCCAGAGCGTGAGCAAGCGGGACTACTACGACGTGCTCGGCGTCGAACGCGGCGCGTCGGAGACCGAACTCAAGAAGGCCTATCGCAAGCTCGCGATGGAATGTCATCCGGATCGCCATCCCGACGA
>JBIPOQ010000197.1:0-6593 GCA_044379055.1 Myxococcota bacterium | reverse complement strand
CAAGCGGCGGATGATCGAGTGGTGGGGGCCGGTGCTGGTCGAGTACTGGGGCGGGACCGAGGGCGGGGTCAATACGCTGATCGGCTCGGAGGAATGGCTCGCCCATCCCGGCTCGGTCGGCCGCGCGCTCCCGGGCTTCGAGGTCTTCGCCGTCGACGAGGCCCGTCGCCGACTGCCGCCCGGAGAGGTCGGGGATCTCTACTGTCGCAGCCAGACCTCGCCGCGGCCCTTCGCCTATCACGGCGATCCGGAGAAGACCGCGAGTGCCTATCTCGAGCCCGGCGTGTACACGATCGGCGACGTCGGCTCGGTCGACACGGAAGGTCATGTCCGCCTCGCCGATCGTCGCTCCCACATGATCATCTCGGGCGGCGTCAACATCTATCCGGCGGAGATCGAGCAGGTCCTCCAGGAGCATCCCGCCGTCGCGGACGTGGCCGTCTTCGGGATCCCCGACGAGGAGTGGGGCGAGTCGGTCAAGGCGGCGGTCGAATTGCGGCCGGGGCATTCGCCCTCGGCGGCGCTCGAGGCCTCGATCCTGGCCCATGGGCGGGCCCATCTGGCGGGCTACAAAGTGCCGCGCTCGGTCGATTTCGAGGCCGAGCTGCCGCGCCACCCGAGCGGCAAGCTCTACGTGCGGCGACTGCGCGATCCCTACTGGGCCGGGCGCGAGCGGAAGATCTGAAGGCGATCAGGGGAGAGGCGCGTGGCTCGCACGATCGACGAAGTGGCGGTCCGCCTGGCGGAGGATCGACCGGAGCTCTCCGATGCGCGTTATTCGATGCGCGCGGCCGTCGCGCTCGTGTTGCGGGAGACCGGGAGCGACCTCGAGGCGCTGTTCATCCGCCGGGCGGAGCACGAGGGCGATCCCTGGTCGGGCCATCTCGCGTTTCCGGGCGGCCGGATCGACCCGACGGATACGGGCCCGCGCATGGCCGCCGAGCGCGAGACGCTCGAAGAGCTCGAGCTCGACGTCTCGGGGGCGCGACTGCTCGGCCAGCTCTCCGACGTCCCGGGCCACGCCGAGTCGATCTGCGTCTCGGGCTTCGTCTACGCCGTCGAAGGCGATCCGCCGCTCAAGCCGAACCACGAGATCCGCTCCGCGTTCTGGTCGCCGCTCGACCACCTGACGGATCCGGCGCGGCAGGCGATGCGGAGCTTCTCGTATCTCGAGCGGTCGATGGCGCTCCCGACGGTTCGGCTCCTCGACGATCCCCGGGCACCCGTGCTCTGGGGCATCACGTACAAGTTCATGGACGAGTTCATGCGCCGCATCGGGCGCCCGATCCCGTTCATGCCCTGGGCCGATCCGGACTGAGCCGGGCGCGCGAGCGCGGCCGCTCAGCTCTTCGCGGCCGCCGCCTTCGCCGCCTCGCGATCGGCCTTGAGGTGCACGCTCTCGCCCTGCTCGTTCTTCATGGCCTGCGCCATCGTGTGAGCCGCGCCGTACTGGAGGGCCTTCTTCGCGTAGGCGAGCACGATCGGGTCGACCTCCGCCATCTCCTTCGCCATCGCCTTCGTCGTCGCGAGGACCTGGTCCGCGGGCACCGCCCGGTTGACGAGGCCGATCGCCGCGGCCTCGGTCCCGAGGATCTTCTTCGCGGTCAGCACGAGCTCCTGGGCCCGGGCCATGCCGACGAGCTGGGGCAGCAGATGCGTCGAGCCGAGGCCGGGCAGGATGCCGAGGCGGCCGAACACGAACCCGAGCTTCGCGTCCTCGGCGGCGATCCGGACGTCGCAGGGCATCGCCATCGTCATGCCGACGCCGACCGCATGGCCGTTGATCGCGGCGAGGACGGGCTTGCGCGCGGCGCGCATCTCGAGGGGGAGCTTGCGCAGGAAATCCTCCTCGCCGAGGCGCGGCCCCTTCGAAACGTTCTTGCCCGCTGCGTGGGCGGCGAGGTGCTCCAGATCGGCGCCGGCGCAGAACGCGCGGCCCGCGCCGGTGACGATGATCGCCCGGACCGTCGCGTCGCGTTCGAGGGCGCGAAAGGCTTCGGTGAACTCCTCGCCCATCTCCGTCGTATAGGCGTTGAGCTTGTCGGGGCGATTCAGGGTGATCGTCGCGAGGCCGTCCTCGCGGTCGAGGAGGATGTTCGAATACGACATGGATTGGCTCTTTCGTGGGGCCCCGAGCGGGCCGTCGGGCGGTGGTCCGGCTCGTCCGGAATCGGGCGCATTCTCACACGATCCCGGGGTCTTCGACAAGGGCGGAGCGCCTCGCTGGCGTCGTTCGTTGCGTTATCGTCGGCCACGGGGCGGCGCATCGAAGTCGTCCGGAGGATCTGCTCACCGTGTCGTTCCGCCGCCCGCTCGGTTCCCTCGTCTTCGTCCGCCGCGCCTTGCTCGCTCTTCTCTCCGTTCTCGTCCTCGGTTCGGTTCTCACGGGCTGCCCGGATCCGGATTTCGAGATCTCCTTCGAGGGGCCGACGGCGGAGTGGCCCGTCTGGGGCGGGACGCCCGGCGCGATCCACCACTCTCCGCTCGACCAGATCGATCGCGAGAACGTCGGCGCCCTGAAGGTCGCCTGGACCCATCGCAGCGGCGACTTCTACGACGGCTCGGGCTATTCGAAGGTGACCTCGCTGCAGGTGACCCCGCTCGTCGTCAACGAGCATCTCTACTACTGCACGCCCTTCATGCGCGTCTTCGCCCTCGATCCCGAGACCGGCGCCGAGCGCTGGGTCTTCGATCCGAAGCTGCAGGACCGCCACGGCGAGGGGCCCTATCCGCTGATCTGCCGCGGCGTCTCGTACTGGGAAGACGCGCAGGCGGCGCCGGGCTCGGTCTGCGCGAAGCGGATCTTCTACGGCACCGCCGACTCCGATCTCTGGGCCCTCGACGCCGACACCGGCAAGCCCTGCGAGGGCTTCGGCGAGAACGGCCGCGTCGAGCTGCGCGAGGGGATCGGGGAGGCGCCGGCCTGGGAATATCATCCGACCTCGCCGCCGCAGGTGATGCGGGACAAGGTCATCATCGGCGCCCTGATCGCGGACAACGTGCGCATCGACGCGCCGGGCGGCGTGGTGCGCGCGTTCGACGCGCGCACGGGCGCGCTCGCCTGGGCGTGGGATCCGGTTCCGCCGGGCTACGACCCGAAGCCCGACCCGGCGAGCGGTCGGCATTATGCGTCCGGGACGCCCAACATCTGGTCGATCATCACCGGTGATCCCGAGCGGGGCCTCGTCTACGTCCCGACCGGCAATCCCTCGCCCGACCTCTTCGGCGGCATGCGGGGCGGCCTCGACTACTACGGCAGCTCGACCGTCGCCCTCGACGGCGAGACGGGGAAGGTCGTCTGGCATCGTCAATACGTGCACAACGACATCTGGGACTACGACACGGCGAGCCCGCCGACGCTCTTCCAGATGCCGGGGGTCGGCGGCGGCGCCCCGGGCCTGCTCCAGACGACGAAGATGGGCCACGTCTTCCTGCTGAATCGCGAGACGGGCGAGCCGCTCTATCCGATCGAGGAGCGGCCGGTGCCCCAGGGCGGGGTTCCCGAGGAGAATCTCTCCCCGACGCAGCCCTTCCCGACCCATCCCAAGCCGCTGCATCCGCTGAACCTGTCGCCGGACGACGCCTTCGGCTTCACGTTCCTCGACCGGAACCACTGCCGGAAGCTCATCGAAGCGAACCGCTACGAGGGCATCTTCACGCCCCACGACACGAAGGGCACGATCCAGACACCGCATACCTCCGGCGGCATGAACTGGGGCGGCGTCACGATCGACGAGAAGCGCGGGATCATGGTCGTGATCCAGACCCACGCGGCCGTCATCAACAAGCTGATTCCCCGCGCCGAGGCGGAGTCCCTCAACGAGAAGGATTTCGTCTTCCCGAACGAGTTCTACGAGATGAAGGGCGCCCCGTACGCGGTCCACCGCCAGCTGCTCTCCTCGCAGTTCGGGGCGCCGTGCAACCCGCCGCCGTGGGGCAGCGTGACCGCCGTCGATCTCGTCTCGGGCGAGGTCCGCTGGAAACGCGGCCTCGGCACGCTGCGCCACGTCGCCCCGTTCCCCGTGTCGCTGATCTTCCGCGGCGAGTACGGGTCCCCGTCCTTCGGCGGGGGGCTCTCGACGGATAGCGGCCTCTACTTCGTCGGCGCGTCGATGGATCGGGGCTTTCGCGCCTTCGACGTCGAGACGGGGGAGGAGCTCTGGATGGATGAGCTGCCGTTCGCGGGCAATGCCGTGCCCATGACCTATCGACTCACGAAGGAGGGCCGTCAGTTCGTCGTCATCGCCGCCGGGGCGAACCCGATCTCGGAGATGGGAGACGCGCTCGTCGCCTACGCGCTTCCCGAAAAGAAGTAGGAGGCGGGCTCCTACGCACGGCCGGCGAGCCTCGACTCGAGCTCGATCCGGGGATCATCTTCGCGCGCGATCGGTTCGATGGGTGCGGCTCAGCGGTTCGAGGGCAACCCGTGGCTCGCGGAGTCGGAGGCTGACGCTTTCGCCCGCCGTTCCCGAGTCTCGGCCGGGAATCGCGAGGTCGCCCTCGGACGCGAGCGGCTGTTCGTCGACGCCTACGGTGATCTCCATGTAGATCGTCTCGCCCGGGCTCGCTCGCAGGATCTGCTTGCGCCACCGCCAGCCTCCCCAGATCGCGTTGCGGAGGCGGAACTCGACCTCGTGGATTCCCCCTTCGAGCTCGAGGGTCGCGTACTCCTCATCGAGGATGGGGAAGGGCTTCTCGCCGTCGAATCGGATCTCGACGGTCGAGAAGGAGTGGTGCGTGTCGACGCGGTAGAGATAGACCCGCGCGGTGCCGTCTCTCGGCGGATGGGGGCCGCCGAAGAGAGGCCCCATCGGACTCGGCTTCGTACAGCCGAGCGCCAGGAACAGAGCGAGGATCAGGGCCGTGAGCGCTTTCGTCGAGGGCCCTTTCCAATGTCGCACGAGCAGGGCGTCCGGGTCTCCGTCGCGTGCGGCGTCGTCTGCGTCGAAGGGGGCCTTCGAGCGCGTCCTCGTGAAGCGTTCGATGAGGTCCATGGCCGCACCACCTATCGAGCCGGTGAGCTCCTCTGGAGCAGGGCGAATCGTTCGCGGCCGAGCTCCTGGCGTTGCTCGACCCGCCAGGCCGCGCGCAGGAGGGCTCGACCGACGTGAGCCTCCTGCTCGACGATGCTGAGGTAGCCCCCCTGTCGGAAACGAACGGTGATCTCGCAGACGCGTCCTCCCGCAGCGGAGACGGGCTCGATGTCGAGCGCACGGATTTCGACGGACTCGAGCCGGCGTCGGTGTGCCCCGAGCAGGCTCCTGACCTCGAGTCGGAGCGCTCGTCGCTGTTCGGGCGTCTGGTCGGGCAGGTGGATCCGGGTCTTCAAGGTGCCTTCCTTTCCGTTTGGCTGGTGTGGACGGCCACGGTGTGTTCGAGCCCGGCTGCAGGACACATCCGGGCTCGACAGGGTGAGAGGACCGGGACCTGGAGACGAAGCGTCTCGAGCCGGCTGGAGGGGGCCGGGCGGCTCGTTCCGGGTCGTCGTCTCCTGCAGGAGTCCTGCATGCCACGGTCCTCTCGCAAGAAAGCATCGGAGCCTCGAAAAGGTTTTACAAATAGGAAATAATTCGGAAAACCGATCAAAAAATCGAAGGATGGAAGTCGAATGGACTGGCTGAACTATCACCACCTCCTCTACTTCTACGTCGTGGCGAAGGAAGGCAGCGTTGCCCGAGCCTCGGAGGTGCTCCGGCTCGCGCAGCCGACGCTCTCGAGCCAGGTCCGGAAGCTCGAGGAATCGCTCGACGAGAAGCTCTTCGAGAAGCGGGGGCGGGGTCTCGTCCTGACCGAGATGGGGCGCGTCGCCTTCCGCTACGCGGAAGAGATCTTCGCGCTCGGCGGAGAGATGCGGGACGCGCTGCGCGGGCGGGTCGTCGAACGCGCTCCCCGACTCCACGTCGGGATCGCGGACGTGATTCCGAAGCTCGTGACCCATCGTCTCTTCGACAGCGCACGGCTCATCGAAGGGGGCGTCCACCTCGTGCTTCGGGACGGCAAGTCGAGCGACCTGATGGCGGCGCTCGCGTCGCAGCAGTTCGATCTCGTCATCAGCGACGTACCGATCCCGCCGGACGTCAAGGTGCGCGCGTTCAATCATCTGCTCGGCGAGTCGACGGTCTCCTTCTTCGCGACGCGCTCGGTCGCTCGCGGACTGGCGGGGCGTTTTCCGGCTTCCCTGGATGGCGCGCCGATGCTGCTGCCGACCGAGGACTCGACCTTGCGCCGCTCTCTCGATCACTGGTTCGACGACATCGGCGTGAAGCCTCGCATCGTGGCCGAGATCGAAGACAGCGCGCTCCTCAAGGTGTTCGGTCAGCGAGGCGCCGGGATCTTTCCGGCGCCGACGATCGTCTCGGACGACGTCATGAAGCAGTACCGGGTCGTGCGGCTGGGCGTGGCGAGCCGCGTGCTCGAGCGCTTCTACGTCATCACCGCCGAGCGGCGGATCCGCCACCCTGCGGTCGCCGCGATCACCGAGGCGGCGCGGTCCGCGCTCTTCTCCTGAGGTCGTTCTTCGGGCGCCTCGGCGCGATCTTCGACGGCCTCGACGATCGAAGGGCCCTCCCGTCGACGGTCCGCTCGCTTCGGTC
>JBIPOQ010000195.1:0-6613 GCA_044379055.1 Myxococcota bacterium | reverse complement strand
GGTGGCGATCTCGTTCGCCGGGCGCTCGATGCGGGCGGCGCCGGTGTCGGTCGGGACGGGCTCGAGGGTCTCGGCGCCGATCTGGGTGATCAGATTGGCCACGACGAAGCAGCTGCCACCGAGCAGCGCCGCGTTCAGGGCCATGATCAACCAGGATCCCATCGGCGTTCCTGCTCCTCCGGCTCGCGACCGGCTTCGGGTCCGTCTTCCTGTCGCTCACGGTCGCTCGCGACCGCTTTCGAAGGCGCCCGGCCACGGGCCGCCGCCTCGACCGCTCGCGGGTCGCCGGAGGGCGCGCGCAATATAGCCGTGACCCCGGGCCCCCTCCAACCAAACCATCGGAATTTCAGGCGGTTACTGGAGCACTATCACGCGATTCGCCGACCTCCCGAGGTCGTCGCATCCGCCCGAGTGGACCCCACCCGGCGGCTCGGGTTCCGCGCCGGACCGCCTGCCGGAAGAGTCGGTCGCTCCGCGCCTGGATCGCGGTGGCTTCGATCACAACAAAATCGCGTGCCTCGATTGACACCCGGGACCTCGGCCCGAGACTCCGCGCCGTCTGAACCGAATCGACGGAGCAGAGCAAAGGCGAGGGGCGAACGACCATGGCAACGACGGGCAAGATCATCGGCATCGACCTGGGCACCACGAACTCGGTGGTGGCCGTCATGGAAGGCGGTCAGCCGACCGTGATTGCGAACGAGGAGGGCGGTCGGACGACCCCTTCGGTCGTCGCCTTCACGAACGACGGCGAGCGCCTCGTCGGCGCGATCGCCAAGCGCCAGGCCGTGACGAATCCCACCCGGACCGTCTACTCGATCAAGCGCTTCATGGGCCGGCGACGCTCCGAGGTCCCCGAGGAGATCAGCCTCGTCCCGTACCCGGTCGTCGAGGGCAAGGACGGCAGCGCCGCCGTCCAGATCGGCGATCAGACCCTGACCCCGCCGGAGATCTCGGCGATGGTGCTCGGCAAGCTCAAGGCCGCCGCAGAGGCCTACCTCGGCCAGCCGGTGACGGGCGCCGTGATCACCGTCCCCGCCTATTTCAACGACGCCCAGCGCCAGGCGACGAAGGACGCGGGCAAGATCGCCGGCCTCGACGTCAAGCGCATCATCAACGAGCCCACGGCCGCGGCCCTCGCCTACGGCCTCGACAAGAAGGGCGACGAGAAGATCGCCGTCTACGACTTCGGCGGCGGCACCTTCGACATCTCGATCCTCGAGGTCGGCGACAACGTCGTCGAGGTCAAGGCGACCAACGGCGATACGCATCTGGGGGGTGACAACCTCGACCAGCGCCTGATCGACTACCTCGTCGACGAGTTCAAGAAGGATCAGGGCATCGACCTGCGCAAGGATCCCATGGCGACCCAGCGCCTGCGCGAGGCGGCGGAGAAGGCGAAGATCGAGCTGTCCTCGGCCCAGTCGACGGACATCAATCTGCCCTACATCACCGCGGACCAGACGGGCCCGAAACACCTCACGCTGAAGCTCTCGCGTGCCAAGTTCGAGCAGCTGATCGACGACCTCGTCGACCGCAGCCTCGAGCCGTGCAAGAAGGCGCTCGCCGATGCCGGGCTCAAGCCGGGCGAGATCGACGAGATCGTCCTGGTCGGCGGCACGACGCGCGTGCCGCTGGTCCAGCAGAAGGTCAAGGCGCTCTTCGGGAAGGATCCGAACCAGACGGTCAACCCGGACGAGGTCGTGGCGGTCGGCGCGGCGATCCAGGGCGGCGTGCTCGCGGGCGACGTCAAGGACGTGCTGCTGCTCGACGTGACCCCGCTCTCGCTCGGCATCGAGACCCTCGGCGGCGTCATGACCAAGCTGATCGAGCGCAACACGACCGTGCCGACGAAGGCCCAGCAGACCTTCTCGACGGCGTCGGACAACCAGCCGCAGGTCGAGATCCGCGTCCTCCAGGGCGAGCGCGACATGGCGGCGGACAACCGCGAGATCGGTCGCTTCATCCTCGACGGGATCCCGCCGGCGCCGCGGGGCATCCCGCAGGTCGAGGTGACCTTCGACATCGACGCGAACGGCATCCTCTCGGTCGGCGCGAAGGACAAGGCCTCGGGCAAGGTCCAGACGATCCGGATCGAGGGCTCGGGCGGGCTCAATTCCTCCGAGATCGATCGCATGGTCAAGGAGGCCGAGGCCAACGCCAGCGCCGATGCCCAGCGGCGCGAGCTGATCGAGAAGAAGAACCAGCTCGACAGCCTGATCTACCAGGCGGAGAAGACGATCAAGGACAACGAGGCCAAGCTCGACGAAGCGGACAAGCAGGCCGTATCGTCCGCCCTGGCCGAGGCGAAGACGGATCTCGAGTCGGGGGACGTCGCGAAGCTCGACGCGGCCCGTCAGCGCGTCGAGGCCGCGATGCACAAGATCGCCGAGAAGCTCTACCAGTCCGATGCGGGCGCGGCCCCGGGCGCCGGCGGCGCGGCGGGCGGAGCCCAGGGCGGCAAGGGCGGGGACGACGTGATCGACGCCGAGTTCACGCAGGAGAACTAGGATTCCGGAGAAGAATCGTCCGCATCCGCTGGTCGAGCTCTACGGCGAATTCTCCGACCGCTTGCGCGGCGGAGATCGCTGGCAGCCCGCGGCCGACGTCTTCGAGACGCGCGACGAGGTCGTCCTGCGCTTCGAGGTGGCGGGCGTCCGTGGGCAGGATCTGCGGGTCAACGTCGCGGGATCGGTCGTCCGACTCCGCGGCGTGCGGCGGCCGCCGCCGACCGGGACGATCGATCGCCTGCAGCAGATGGAGATCACGTTCGGGCCCTTCGAGCGGGAGATCGTGATCCATACGCCCTTCGACCCGGATGCGGTCCGCGCACGGCTCGAGGACGGCTTCCTCGAGGTTCGGATTCCCAAGCGCAGCCCGGCGCGCCGGACCCTGCCGATCCAGACCGAATAACGCAGCCCGCATCAAGCCGGCCGTCCGAGAGGACTGCGCCGGGACCGAGGACCGATGGACGAAGAACAGGAAGAGAAGGCGCCGATCGAAGAGCGGCGCGGCGGAACCGAGATCTCGGTCGGGAGCGGGCTCGCGGACGACATCGACGAGATCGCCGAGCTTCCGGACGAGCTTCCGGTCCTCCCGCTCAAGAACACGGTGCTGTTTCCGTATCTGCTGTCGCCCTTGCTGGTGAATACGCCGGCGTCGCAGCGGCTGATCGACGAGGTGCTCGTGCGCCCCGATCGGCTGCTCGTCTGCACCGCGGTGAAGCGGGACGTCGAGGGTCCGCCGGGCGTCGACGACGTCTACGGCGTCGGCACCGTGCTGCGCGTCGTGAAGATGCTGAAGTTCCCGGACGACTCGTACCGGCTGCTCGTGCAGGGGGTGGCGCGCGTCCGCCTCGAGCGCTTCACCGGGACCGATCCGTACCTGCGCGCGACGATCCGGCGCATCGAGGACATCGGCCAGGCCGCGGAATCGGTCGAGATGACGGCCCTCGTGCGGAGCGTCGCCCAGCAGTTCAGCGCGCTCGTCGCGGAGAGCCCGCGGCTCTCCGACGAGCTCCAGGTCCTCGTCGCGAACCTCTCGGATCCGTCGAAGCTCGCCGACCTCGTCGCCTCGAATCTCGAGCTCGACGTCGCGGGCAAGCAGCAGATCCTCGAAGCCGATCACGTCGGCATCCGCCTGCGGCTCGTCCTCGACCAGCTCTCGAAGCAGACCGAGGCCCTCCAGATCGAGACCGAGATCAAGCAGAAGGTCCAGAACGAGATGGGCCGGACGCAGCGCGAGTACATGCTGCGCCAGCAGCTCGAGGCGATCCGGCGCGAGCTCGGCGAGAGCGAGGACGACGAGGAAGAGGTCGAGCGGATGCGCGCCGCGATCGAGGCGGCGGGCATGAGCGAGGAGGCCCTCAAGCAGGCGCTGCGCGAGCTCGAGCGCTTCGAACAGACGCCGTCGGCGGCGGCCGAGCACTCGGTCATCCGGAACTACCTCGACTGGATGACGGCGATGCCCTGGAGCCGGATCTCGGAGGACCACCTCGACGTCGCCGCGGCCCATCGCGTCCTCGACGAGGACCATTTCGGGCTCGAGAAGATCAAGGATCGGATCGTCGAGTACATCGCCGTCCTGTCGCTGAAGCGCGACCTGAAGGGGCCGATCCTCTGCTTCGTCGGGCCGCCCGGAACGGGCAAGACGTCGCTCGGGAAGTCGGTGGCCCGGGCACTCGGGCGCGAGTTCGTGCGGATCTCGCTCGGCGGCGTTCGCGACGAGGCGGAGATCCGCGGGCATCGACGGACCTACGTCGGTGCGCTGCCGGGGCGGTTCGTCCAGGGCCTGCGCAAGGCGGGGACGCGCAATCCGGTGATCCTGCTCGACGAGATCGACAAGATCGGCGCGGACGGCCGCGGCGATCCGTCGTCGGCGCTGCTCGAGGTCCTCGATCCGGAGCAGAACCACGAGTTCAGCGACCACTACCTCGAGGTCGCCTTCGACCTGTCGCAGGTGCTCTTCATCGCGACGGCGAACGTGATCGACTCCGTGCCGCCGCCGCTGCGCGACCGCATGGAGGTCATCGAGCTGCCGGGCTACACGCTCGAGGAGAAGCTCGAGATCGCCAGGCGCTTCCTCGTGCCGCGCCAGCTCGAGCGCAACGGGATCGCGAACTCCGGCATCGAGATCGACGAGTCCGGGCTGCGGACCCTGATCGAGAGCTACACGCGGGAGGCCGGCGTCCGCAACCTCGAACGCGAGATCGGCTCGGTCTGCCGCAAGCTCGCCCGAAGGGTCGCGGAGGGCGATCTCGCCTATCCCAAGCAGCTCGACGCCGCGCAGGTCAAGTCGCTGCTCGGCCCGATCAAGGCCGAGCCCGATCTCGCGGAGGACGACGTCATGCCGGGGGTCGCGGTCGGCCTCGCCTGGACGCCGGCAGGGGGCGACATCCTCTTCATCGAATCGACGCAGATGGCGGGCAAGGGCGAGCTCAAGCTGACCGGATCGATGGGCGACGTCATGCGCGAGTCGGTCGAGGCGGCGCGCTCCTGGCTGCGCAACCACGCCGGGGATTACGGCCTCGACCCGCTCGGCTTCGATCAGCGCGATCTCCACGTCCACGTGCCGCAGGGCGCCGTGCCGAAGGACGGCCCGTCGGCCGGCATCGGCATGGTCTCGTCGCTGGCCTCGCTGCTGACCGGGCGGACGACGGTGCCGCGGGTCGCGATGACCGGCGAGATCACGCTGCGGGGCAAGGTCCTGCCGGTCGGCGGCATCAAGGAGAAGGTGCTCGCCGCGAAGCGGGCGGGGATCGAGCGCGTCGTACTGCCGGAGAAGAACCGGCGCGACGTCGAGGAGATCACGCCCGAGCTGCTCGCGGGCCTCGACCTGCGCTTCGTGGGCACGATCGACGAGGCGCTGCGCTACACGCTTTCCACTCCCGTCGCGAGCTGACGCGCGCGGGCGGGGCGTTAGAGTCCGAGGGTTCGCGGCCCGGGGGTGCGCCGGACGCGACCGGGCAGGGGGGCACCGTGGTCCGAGTCGGTTCGCTTTTCATCGTCGGGATGGGCCTCGGCGTCGTCTTCGCGACGTCGGGCTGCGTCTCCCGCACGGCTTTCGATCGCCTCGACGAGCGCTACGACGCGCTCGATCGGGAGCGGGCGGCCCTCGAGGCCCAGGTCGAGCGGCTCACGCTCGAGCGCTCGAGCCTCGAGGCCCAGTACGTCGAGGCCCAGGAATCCTACGAGGACGCTCGCGAGGCCCGGGAGGCGCTCGAAGGCAACCTCGCCCAGGTGACGCGACAAGCGACCCAGCTCGACGAGACCCTCGAGGCGGAGCGCCTGGCCCGCATCGAGGCAGCGGCGGCGCTGGCCAAACGCGAGCACGAGCTCGCGAAGATGCAGTCGACCTACGACGAGCTCGTCTCCGATCTCGAGTCCGAGGTCTCGGCGGGGCAGATCGAGATCCAGCGCCTGCGCGAAGGGCTGCGCCTCAACGTGTCCGACGAGGTGCTCTTCGCCTCGGGCTCCGCCGAGCTCGACGCGCGCGGTCAGGAAGTGCTCGTCAAGGTCGCGGCCCAGCTCGTCCCGCTGAAGGACGCGATCCACGTCCGCGGCCACACCGACGACCGCAAGATCGGCGGGACACTCGCCCAGCGCTTCCCGACGAACTGGGAGCTCGCGGCGGCGCGGGCGGCGCGGGTCGTGCGTCTGCTCGAGTCGAAGGGCGTCTCGCCCAAGCGATTGTCGGCGATCTCGCTCGGCCCGAACGATCCGGTGGCGCCCAACACCAGCCCCGAGAACCGCGCGCGCAATCGCCGGATCGAGATCCTGCTCGTCCCCAAGGCGGTGAAGGCGACCAGCCCGGAGGCTTGAACCCGACATGACGAGCGACCACGGGCCTTCGGCGCTCGCCCTCGTCCGGCGCGGACTGGTCCTGCTCGGCCTGATCGTCGAGGCGGCCTGGGTCTATCTGCTCTACCGGCTCGTGCGGCGCGGCACGCTCGTGCGCGATCCCGATTGGATGGCGGCCCGCTTCGGCCGCTTCGCCGCCCGCTTCGTCCGCATCGCCACGCGGTTTCGCGGGGGGCTCATCAAGCTCGGCCAGGTCGCGAGCCTGCGGGTCGACGTGATCCCCGAGTCGATCACGGCCGAGCTCGTCCAGCTGC
>JBIPOQ010000194.1:0-6622 GCA_044379055.1 Myxococcota bacterium | reverse complement strand
GGGGCACGCTCCGGCTCAGCATCTCGATCGGCGTGGCGACCTGTCCGACCCATGGAACGGCGCGCGAGGCCCTGCTCGATGCCGCCGACAAGGCGATGTACCGGGCCAAGAGCGAGGGCCGCAATCGGGTCTGCTCGGCCGACGAGCTCTCCGCCTCGTCTCGCCCGGCGCGCTAGCGCCGGCGGCTCCGGACGGCCGTCCCTCCGTTCGCCCGGCGGCCGGTGAGCAGACCCGGGCCGCGCCCTCTCCGCGATTGACACGGCGGAGCGCGATTGCTAACCAACCCGCCGATTTCGCAACGCTTTTTCGATTCCCGCCGATCGGTCGAGCGGTCCGCCGCAACGCCGGGTGCGCCCGCTCCGGACGCCTCCGTGTCGCGACCCGTGCGCCGTCGGAATCGCCTAACGCAAAGCCGCGTGGTCCGGGGGCCTGGATGAGTACGACCGGCGTCGAGCTCGATGGAATGGGATCGCTGCGCCGCAGCCACCGCTGCGGCGAGGTGATGTCCTCCCGCGTCGGGGAAGAGGTCGTGCTGGCGGGCTGGGTGCATCGCCGTCGGGATCACGGCGGCGTGATCTTCGTCGACCTCCGCGACAAGACGGGGCTCGTCCAGATCGTGTTCCGACCCGAGTCCGCGCCGGAGGCCCACGCGCGGGCACATGCGCTGCGCTCGGAATGGGTCTTGATGGTGCGCGGCGAGATCGAGCGCCGCAGCGACGAGACGATCAATCCGAACCTCCCGACCGGCACGATCGAGGTCAATGCCCGCGAGCTGCGGATCCTGAACAGCGCGTCCGTGCCGCCCTTCGCGATTGAGGAGGAGAGCGACGTCGACGAGCAGATCCGGCTCCGCCATCGGTTGCACGACCTGCGGCGCCCGCCGCTCCAGCGCGCGCTGCAGATCCGCCACGATCTCGCGCGCGCCGTGCGCGAGTCGCTCTCGAACCAGGGCTTCATGGAGATCGAGACGCCGATCCTGGCCCGGGCGACGCCGGAAGGCGCGCGGGATTTCCTGGTGCCGAGTCGCCTCCAGCCCGGCGAGTTCTACGCCCTGCCGCAGTCGCCGCAGATCATGAAGCAGCTCTTCATGATCGCGGGCTGCGATCGCTACTACCAGATCGCGCGCTGCTTCCGCGACGAGGACCAGCGCGCCGATCGCCAGCTCGAGTTCACGCAGGTCGATCTCGAGATGTCCTTCGTCGGGGTCGAGGAGATCCTGGCGGTCCTCGAGCGCGTCACGGTCGAAGGCTGCCGCGCGGGCGGCGTCGAGCTCGAGGCGCCCTTCAAGCGGATCACGTACGCCGAAGCCATGGGACGCTATGGCTGCGACAAGCCCGACACGCGCATCCAGCTCGAGCTCGTCGATCTGACGGGCGAGTTCGCGACGAGCGAGTTCAAGGCCTTCCGCGAGGTCGTCGAGGCGGGCGGGATCGTGAAGGCGCTGCCGGTCGCCGACGCCGACGAGCTGACGCGCGGCGAGATCGACCGGCTCGAGAAGTTCGTGCGCAAGGAGCTCGGCGCGAAGGGCCTCGGCTGGATCCGCGTCGAGGCCGACGGCTCGTGGAAGTCGCCGATCACGAAGTTCCTCGGTGCCCCCGAGATCGAGGCGATCCGCGCGCGCTGCGGCGCCCGCCCCGGAATGGTCATCCTCTTCCAGGCCGATGCGAAGGACAAGGCGAACGCCATCCTCTCGCGTCTGCGCGAGGACCTGGGACGCCGCCTCGGCCGCGTCGACGGCCGCGCCTGGGATCCGCTGCTCGTCGTGGACTTCCCGCTCTTCGAGCGCGACGAAAAGGGCCAGCTGACCTACGTCCACCAGCCCTTCGTCGCCCCCGTCGAGGAGGACCTCCCGCTGCTCGACACGGCGCCGGAGCAGGTCCGCGGCACCCACTACGACGTCGTCCTGAACGGGACCGAGCTCGGCTCCGGCAGCCTCCGCAACCATCGCAGCGACATCCAGCGCAAGATCCTGGCCCTGATGGGCTACGGGCCCGAGCAGATGGAGCAGAGCTTTGGATTCATGCTGAACGCGCTCGACACCGGCGCGCCGCCCCACGGCGGCTTCGCCTTCGGCTTCGATCGCTGGGTCATGAAGCTCGCGGGCGCCGAGAGCCTGCGCGACGTCATTCCGTTCCCGAAGAGCCAGCGCGGCCAGGACCTCCTGATGGAGGCCCCGTCGCCGGTCGACCCGGGACAGCTCGAAGAGCTCTCGCTGCGCGTCCGGCTGGCGCCGGCGAAGGCCTAGAGAATCCGGGTCGGGCACGGATCGCCCGACTCGCGAAGAACACGCCGAATCATCGGCCCTCGGACGAGGGCCCAGACAGGGGAGGGACGGGTTCCATGGCAAGACCGAAGATCGCACTGATCGGTGGGGGTAACATCGGCGGCGTGCTCGCCGAGCAGGCGGCCTATCGCGAGCTCGGCGACGTCGTGATCTTCGACGTCGTCGAAGGACTGCCGCAGGGCAAGGCCCTCGACATGGCGGAGGGCGCGCCCCTCGTCGGCAGCGACGCGAAGATCAGCGGCTGCAACGACTACGCGGGCATCGCCGGCGCCGACGTCGTCATCATCACCGCAGGCCTCGCGCGCAAGCCGGGCATGAGCCGGGACGATCTGCTGAAGACGAACCTCTCGATCATGAAGCAGGTCGCCGAGGGCGTGAAGCAGCACGCGCCGAACGCCTTCGTGATCGTGATCTCGAACCCGCTCGACGCGATGGTCTACACCTTCAAGCAGGTCTCGGGCTTCCCGAAGAATCGCGTGATCGGCATGGCCGGCGTGCTCGACTCGACGCGCTTCCGCAGCTTCGTGGCCTGGGAGCTCGGCGTCTCCGTCAAGGACGTGACGGCGCTCGTGCTCGGCGGTCACGGCGACACGATGGTGCCGCTCGTCCGTTACTGCACCGTCGCGGGCATCCCGGTCTCGAAGTTCCTCTCGAAGGAGAAGATCGACGCGATCGTCGAGCGTACGAAGCAGGCGGGCGGCGAGGTCGTCGCGCTGCTGAAGACCGGCTCGGCCTTCGTCTCGCCGGCGCTCTCGGCGATCGAGATGGCGGAGTCGTACCTCCGGGACAAGAAGCGCGTGCTCGCGTGCGCGTGTCTCTGCGAGGGCGAGTACGGCGTGAAGGGGCTCTACGTGGGCGTTCCGTGCGTGATCGGCGCCGGCGGCCTCGAGCGCATCATCGAGCTCGACCTCGATCCGCAGGAGAAGAAGGAGTTCGACGCCTCCGTCGAGCACGTCCGCGCGCTGATCGCCCAGATCCAGCTCTGATCCATCGCGAACGCGCCGGACGGCGCGTTCGCTGACCCCGATTCGGGTGTGCGGTCCATTTTCGGCGCTCGGTTGCGAGTCGCCCCGGAGGTTCCAGTCCATGAACGTGCACGAGTATCAGGCGAAGGCGCTGTTTCGGGAGTTCGGCGTCGCCGTCCCGAACGGACAGCTCGCGACGACCCCGGAAGAGGCGGAGCGCGCGGCGAAGGCGCTCGGTTCGCCCGTCGTCGTCGTCAAGGCCCAGGTCCACGCCGGCGGCCGCGGCAAGGCCGGCGGCGTCAAGGTCGTGAAGTCGCCCGCCGACGCGAAGCAGGCGGCGAGCCAGATCCTCGGCATGACGCTGCATACGCCGCAGACGCCGCCCGAGGGCAAGCTCGTCCGCAAGGTCTACGTCGAGGCCGGCTCGAACATCGTGAAGGAGTACTACCTCGCGGTGCTCTTCGATCGGGCCTCGGAGAAGTTCGCCATCGTCGCTTCGACCGAGGGCGGCATGGAGATCGAGATCGTCGCCGAGAAGTCGCCGGAGAAGATCCTGACGACCCAGGTCGATCCGAACGTCGGCCTGCGCGAATACCAGGCGCGCGATCTCGGCTTCCGGCTCGGACTCGACGGCGAGCAGATCAAGAAATTCGTCCCCTTCGTGATGGCGCTCTACGCGCTCTACCAGGAGAAGGACTGCTCGCAGGTCGAGATCAATCCGCTCGTGCTGACCGCGGAAGGCGATTTCTTCGCCCTCGACGGCAAGCTCAACTTCGACGACAACGCGCTCTACCGGCATCCGGAGATCGCCGAGCTGCGCGATCCGGAGGAGGAAGACCCGCGCGAGCGCGCGGCGCACGAGATCGACCTCGCCTACGTCGGCCTCGACGGCAACATCGGCTGCATGGTGAACGGCGCAGGCCTCGCGATGGCGACCCTCGACATGATCCATTACTGCGGCGGCAAGCCGGCGAACTTTCTCGACGCGGGCGGCGGCGCCGACAAGCAGAAGGTCAAGGAAGCCTTCAAGCTGATTCTTCGCGACGAGAACGTGAAGGCGATCCTCGTCAACATCTTCGGCGGCATCGTGCGCTGCGATCTGATCGCCGAGGGCGTGGTCGCGGCGGCAGACGAGCTCGGCGTCAAGGTCCCCCTCGTCGTCCGGCTCCAGGGCACGATGGCCAAGGAAGGCCGCGAGATCCTCGCCCGCTCGAACCTGAACATCACCTCTGCGGAAACGCTCAAGCAGGCGGGCGAGCTCGCCGTCGCCGCCGTGAAGGGAGCCTGAAATGGCCATCCTCTGCGACAAGAACACGAAGCTGCTCATCCAGGGCATGGGCAAGATGGGCACGTTCCACGCGGGGCTCTCCCGCGCGTACGGCACCCAGGTCGTCGGCGGCATCCACCCGGGCAAGGGCGGGACCGAGATGGACGGCATCCCCGTCTTCAACACCATGCGCGAAGCCGTCGCGGCGACCGGCGCCAACGCGTCGGTCATCTTCGTGCCGCCGCCGGGCGCGGCCGATGCGATCCTCGAGGCCGCCGAGAACGGGCTCGACCTCGCCGTCTGCATCACGGAGGGCATCCCCGTGATCGACATGGCGCGGGCGAAGGCCGCGCTGCGCGGGAGCAAGACGCGGCTGCTCGGTCCGAACTGTCCCGGTGTCGTGACCCCCGGCCAGTGCCGCATCGGCATCATGCCGGCGCAGATCACGCGGCCCGGCCCCGTCGGCGTCGTGTCCCGCTCGGGCACGCTGACCTACGAAGCCGTCGACCAGCTCTCGCGCCTCGGCATCGGCCAGTCGAGCTGCGTCGGCATCGGCGGCGATCCGGTCATCGGGACGAGCTTCATCGACGCGCTGCGGCTGTTCCAGGATGACCCCGAGACGAAGGCCGTCGTCATGATCGGCGAGATCGGTGGCTCGGCGGAGGAAGAGGCGGCGGAGTTCGTGAAGGCCTACATGACGAAGCCCGTCGCGGCCTTCATCGCCGGCCAGAACGCGCCGGCCGGCAAGCGCATGGGCCATGCCGGCGCGATCATCGCGGGCGGCAAGGGCAAGGCGTCGGACAAGATGGCGGCGCTCACGGCAAACGGCGTCGTCGTCGCTCCGTCGCCGGCGCTGATCGGTGAGACGCTGGCGAAGCACGCGGCGGGCGTGCTCGGCTAGGCGTCGTTCGAATGCTTCCGAGCTCGAGTAGCGACGTTCGAGTGTGACGGTGGGCCCGGTCGAATCCTCGACCGGGCCCTTTTCAGTTCTGGATCGGTCGTTCGCCGATCGCCGCGAAGCGCAGAGGGATCCTCGTGGCCCTCGAGACTCGGAAATCGAGCCTTGCCCAGGGGCTCGCTCTCCTCGCCGGGGGTGCCGAGCCGCTTCTGCCTCAGATGCTGGAGTCCGGTTCGAGGGGCCGATGCGCACGGAGGTGCCCGGCGTGAACGTCCGTGCCCGGAGCGTACACGTCGACGACCACGGCTTCCCGATCGGCGAGCTGTCGAGCGGCGACTCGGAGGGCGGCGCATCGACCGTCCAGGACGACGGCGGCGGACAGGGTTCGCGGCTGCCCGTTCTCGAAACGTCGCTCGACGCGGGCGCATTCTGGATCCCGGCCGAGAGCGAGAAGCTCGTGGGCCCCGCACCTCTTTCGAGCACCGGCGCGGTTCTCGAGGCAGCCGGCCGTAGAGCGGCCCGTGAGCCTGGTTCCTCATCGCTCCAGCGTCCGATCTCAGTCGATCGCCCGCAGCCCGTCCATGCGCCACTTCGCCCAGATCGCGAAGCCGATCTGCAGGCCGCCGAAGGCGGCGACGACGGCGGGAAGTCCCGTGAAATCGGCGACGAGGCCGCCGAGCTGCGCGCCGAGGGGCAGCGCGAGCATGATGCCCATCAGCTGGAAGGACGTGACCCGCCCGCGGAACTCCGGCGGGACGTAGGCCTGCACGGTCGTCGTGACCGAGACGTTGACCATGACGTGGGCGACGCCCGTGATCCCGAAGCCGAGGAGGCCGACGGCAAAGACATCCGTCGCGGCGACGATCCAGAGGCCGAGCCCGTAGACCACGAGCCCCGTCGTCACGAGCGTCGAGCGCCGGATCCGATCACCGAGGGTCACGGCGAGGATCGCCGTCAGGAACGACATCATGCCGACGGAGGAGACGAGCAGCCCGAGCCCGGCCTCGTCGACGCGGAAGACGTCCTTCGCGAGGCCTGCCGCCAGCGAGTAGATGCTCATGCCGAACATCGAGCAGAGGGTACCGATCAGGACCGCGAGCCGGAGGCGATGATCGCGCCAGGCGACCAGCGCGCCCTCCGCGATCTCGCCGAGGACGCTCGTCGCGACGCTGCGCTGGACCGCTCGGGTCCCGATCACCGCCAGCACG
>JBIPOQ010000193.1:0-6643 GCA_044379055.1 Myxococcota bacterium | reverse complement strand
GTGCGGCTTCGCCGGCGCGGCGGCGGAGTGGATGCTCATGCGGCTACCGCCGACCTGAAGGATCACGACGGGGATCTTGCCGGCGCGCCACTCGGCTTCGTAGAGGGTCGTCGCGCCGAGGACGCGCTTGTAGAAGTCGAGGGTGGCTTCGACGTCGGCGCAGGTGATGGCGATGTGGTCGAGGGAGCGGATGGGCATGGCAGGAGGTCCTTCACTCGAAGGGGGGGGAGCTCGAAGAACGAAGCCCATGATAACCATGCGCACACCCGCATGGGATACAGGTGGGCGGTAATGGTTTCCAGATCTCTTCGGACTGGTAGTCCCGAAGCGCCAGCCTGAATCCCGCGTTCAACGCTCCGTGAACGCTCGTCCTCCAAGAGACCTTTCGCGGTCAACCGGCGATCCTTCCCGCTGTGAGCGGATCGAGTGCAGCCTCGAACCGCCGGGCTTGAGGTTTCACGATGAGCGCCCGATACTCGGAAGGCATCCAAAACAGGCCCCTTCTCTGCGTCCCCATTCAAGCAGGCTTCGGCCTCACGCGGAGGAGGGGCCGCTTTGCTTCATGAGCGAGGGATGGCCTCCCATCGCGATCGATTCGCGTTGCTGCTCGATGGGGGCTTCGTCAAGAAGCGGCCGGCAGAGCGGCTTCACCGCTTCCCGAAGGCCGCCGACGTCGCTGCGTGGCTCACCGAGCTCATCGTCCATCCCGATCTCGATGGCTCGCGACTCTTTCGGATCGACTGGTACGACGCCGACCCATTGGGCCAGAAACGTCACAATCCGATCGATGGGCGGCACTTCAATTCTGCGACGACGCTCGAGGCAAAGCGGAACCGAGAACTGATGAGCGAGCTGGAGGTCCTGCCCGACGTCGCGATTCGAAGGGGAGAACTGCACTTACGAGGATGGCGGGTCCACGCGGGTGCCATGAAGGAGCTGGCAAAGGATCCGCCGCGAACGCTCAAGGCCGCCGATCTCGAGCCTGTGTTCATCCAGAAGGGGGTCGACATGCGAATCGGGCTCGACATCGCGTCACTTGCCTTGAAGCGGCTCGTGGAAGATATCCTTCTAGTCACGGCGGACGCCGACATGATTCCGGCGATGAAACTCGCTCGCCGCAAGGGACTCCGGGTCCTCCTCCACCTCCTGGAGACCCCGAGCCGGCGCGACGAGCTCCTGATCCATGCCGACCGAACGCTCGGCTAGCTCGTTTCATCGGGTTCGAAAGCGAGAAGCGCGCGGACGACCCCCTCCACCGCCCGATCGGCGATGCCCTTCATCTCCGCATCCGTCCGATCCTGGATCGGATGCTCCACATACACCGCGCTCGCCTCCGCCCCGAGCGCTCGCGCCTGCGCGTCCACCCCCGAGACGAACTCCACCGTCGCGACGAATACGCTCGGCACGCCGCGATCCTCGAGGTCCACCGTGTCGTGCACACTGCACGACGTACAACTCCCTCAATCCGCGAGCGCCTCGACCACCGCATCGCATTGCCGTGCGATCTCCTGCCGGAGATCGATGGGCGCCGGCTTCGTGAACGTCGGCTTCTTGAACCGCAGGACCTTCGCCCCGCGCTCGGCGAGGCGCTTCTCGAGCTGGTCGAGAAACACGTCGCCGCGGGCCTTCGCGATGTCGAGGAGGCCGATCGTCTTGCCTTCGATCGTGGCGAGGCGAGGCGCGCGCAGGCGCGCGGCCGGGACGCGTTCGCTGGTCGGGTCGAGCAGGATCGTCATGGTCGGATCTCCCTTGCGAGGGTCTGGCTGCCGAGCTCTCCGTTCGCCCAGCCGGGGATGATCGCCGAGAAGAGGCCGGCGCCGCCTCCGGCGTGGACGATATGAAGTCCGTTGTCGCGGAACTTGGGGATCATGCGGCCGCGGACGCTCTCGGGCAGTCCCTCGGCCATGCCGCCGGCGCCGCGGACGAGCTCGTCGCCGGGGATCGTCGTCAGCTCGAGGAGTCGCTTGCGCAGGCGGTCCTTCGACCAGCCCGCGTCGCGGAAGATCCGCGAATGATCCGGCGAGACGACGAGCACGGCGTCGAACGCCATCACCGCCTTCGGCGAGAGCATGGCGCGGAGCGCATAGGCGAAGCTGTGGGCGAGCTCTTCGGGGGTCCGCGCGAGCTGGTCGACGAGGGTCCGCGGGCCTTCGCCGGGGAAGATCGTGACGACGTTCTGGCCCGCTTCGAATCCAAAGTCCGCCGCGAGGGGCGTCCAGGGCGAGCCTTCTTCGTCTTCGGCGAAGCAGAAGCCGAGCTTGCCGGGGTTGCCGAGGGTCGCGCGGTCGATCTCGCCGGGGCGGCCGCCGCCGACGTTGCGGATGACGAGCTGGAGCGCGCGGCCGATGGTGTTATTCGCGCGGTTGCCCTGGCCGAGGACGTTGATGCCGGTGTTCATGCCGATCGCGCGACGGATCGGGCCGTTGACGACGAGGACGGGACCGACGGACATCGTCGTGGCGAGGACGCCGTGGATGTTGAAGGCGGGGGTGCAGGTCATCTCGACCGCCGTCAGGACGACGGGGAGATATTCGGGCTTGCAGCCGGCGAGGACGGCGTTGATCGCGACCTTCTCGACCGTGCAGGGGACGAGGTCCGGGGGCACGATGGCGACGATCTCGTCGGGGGCGCGGGTCGTGCCGGCGAGCATCGCGAGGACCCGGGCCTCGGTCGGGGGCACGACAGGCAGGCCATCGCTCCAGCCGCGATCGAAGCAGGCCTCGACCTCGTCCTCGAGAGCGGCGAGCTCGACGCGCCGCGCCCTCATCTTCGTCGCGCCGCGGAAGCGGAGCTCGAGGGCGCGCGCGTGGACCGGGTCGACGGAGAGCGAGCCGCAGCCGGGGCGCCATTCGGGCAGCCCGGCGCCGAGCCCTTCGACGCCGGTCAGCGCCTCCCACTCCTCGCGCTGCCAACCGACTGCGCGCTCGACCTCGCGACCGTCGGCGACGCGCAGGAGGGTCGGGACGGCTTCGATTGCGTGGTGCCAGGAGACGGCGAGCGCGCGGTCGTCGACGGGGCGGAGCCGGGGCGGGAAGTCGGGATCGTCCTGGCTGTAGACGGTCAGCGGGACGCGCTTCGCGAGCTCGGCGAGGACCGGCACGACGAGCTCGCAGGTCGGGCATTCGCGCTTCACGAACGCGACGACGCCGGAGGGGAGCGGCGGGCGCTCGAAGGCCTCGGCGGTCGCGGTCGGCGGCTCGATCCGGGAGGCTTCGGGCATTGCGCGAGCATAACCGAGACGCCCGGCCCGCCACCGGCTGCTAGCCTCGGCGTCCGCCCGCCGCGGGGCTCACCTTCGAGCGCCCGCCCCCGCCCAGGAGCCCGCCTCGATGTCCAGCCCCACGTCCCAGCCCCTCCCCCTCTCCGGCCTGCGCATCCTCGCGATCGAGCAGATGCAGGCGATGCCCTTCGGCACCCAGCTGCTCGCCCGCATGGGGGCCGACGTCGTGAAGGTCGAGTCGCCGAAGGGCGGCGAGTCCGGGCGCTCGGGCCTGCCGAACATCCGCGACGTCGACGGCTCGACGCCCGGAGCGACCTTTCTGCGCAACAACCTCGCGAAGCGCAGCATCGGGATCGATCTGAAGCATCCCCGCGGCGCGGAGCTCGTCCGCCGCCTCGTCCCGCATTACGACGTCGTCGTCGAGAACTTCAAGCCCGGGACGATGGAGCGCCTCGGCATCGGCTACGAGGCGCTCGCGAAGCTCCATCCGAAGCTGATCTACGTCTCGGCCTCGGGCTTCGGGAGCCTGCGCGAGACGCCTTACGGCAACTGGCCGGCCTACGCCTGTGTCGCCGAGGCGATGGGCGGCTTCTACTCGTTCCGGCCCGAGCCGGGCCGGCGGCCCAACATCGGGGTCGGGGGCGCGATCGGCGACATCGGGACGGGCCTCTTCGCGATGATCGGCCTGCTCGCCGCCCTGCGCGGCCGGGACCAGACGGGCAAGGGTCAGAAGGTCGACGTCGCCATGCTCGACGCGATCATCTCGATCATGGACATGGTGGCCTTCAATCCCTCGATCGGCGTCGACGACAACAGCATCGCCGCCTGGCCCGGCATCCTCGCGTCCTTCGACGCGAGCGACGGGCTCTTCGTTCTGCAGATCGGGCGGGAGCATCAGTTCGAGAAGCTCGCCCAGGTCGTGGGCCATCCGGAGTGGACCCGGGATCCGCGCTTTGCGACCCGCGAGCAGTGGAGCGCACAGATCGAGCCGGTCCTGCGGCCTGCGATCGAGGCCTGGGCGCGGACGAAGACGAAGCTCGAGGCGAGCCGGTTGCTCGCGGAGGCCGGCGTCGTCGCCGGGCCGAGCTACGAGGGCGAGGATCTGCTCGCGGATCCCCACGTCCAGGCCCACGACATGATCGTCGAGATCCCCGCCGCGACGCCGACGGGCGTCGTCCGGGTCCACGGCAACCCGATCAAGTTCTCCGCGAGCCCGGAAGGCCCCGCGACGAAGTGGCCCCTGATCGGGGAGCACACCGATGCGGTGCTGCGCGCGGATCTCGGCCTCGCCGAGGCCGAGATCGCGTCCCTGCGCGCGGAGGGCGTCATCCGCTGAGCCGGGCCGCCTCGCGGCCCGGCGCGGGCTCAGCGCTGGAGCGCGGCGCGGATCCGATCGGCGATGGATCCGGCCGTCGAGCGAGCGTCGGCGAAGGCCTGCTCGGCGCTCGCCTGGATCGCGTGCCAGGAGTCCTCGGCCGCGGAGCCCAGGTCCTTCATGAGCAGCGTCGCCTCCTTGCGCTTGGCCTGGAGGATGCTCAGCTGGGCCTTGCCTTCCTTGCGCAGCTCGCGGATCCGGGTCTTCGCCTCGGCCTCGATCGCCTTCTCGGCCTTGCGCAGCCCCTTCTGGACCTCGCCGATCGACTTCTCGACGTGCTTGATGCCCTGCTTGATGTCGCCGTAGGCGGACTTCGCGGCGGGGGACAGCTTGACCCCCTTCTGCGTCTTCTTCCGGGCGACCTTCGCTGCCTTTTTCGGTGCCTTCGCTGCCTTCGCTGCCATTCGTCTCGATCTCCTCGACGCGCGACGTCGCGCGTCCCTGCCATGGATTTCCAATCAGTCGGCCCGTCCGGAGTCTTCCGATCGCCGCCCCATCATGCCAAGTCGCGACGGCCTCGCCCGAGTCAAGTCGATGCGACGAGGAATTCGTTCGATCCCGTCGCCGGTCAATCGCTCTCGACGCCCCCCGACGCGATCAGCCGTTCGAGTCGTGCCAGGCGCGGCCGTTCGTCGGCGTCGATCCGCTCGAGCCAGCCCCGGACGTAGTCGAAATCGAGGGCGGAAGGCGAAGCGAAGATCACCCCGGCGATGTCCTTCCAGTCCTTGCTGCGGTCGAAGGTCGCCTTGAAGACGATCAGGTCCTCCGCGCTCAGGATGTGGATCGGATCGCCGTAGAAGTCAACCCGGCGGCGACGCTCCATGGCGCTTCGATGCAAGGCGTCGTAGGCGAAGAAGAGGTCGATCGGCGTCCCTTCCCAGCGCACACGAACCTGTTCGTCTCGCTCGGCGAGCACCCGGAGGCCGGGGTTCGCGACGTCGGCGCCGAGACGGCCGAGGACGTCGAAGACACGACCGACTTCGCTCGCCGACAGGAAGACGTTGACGTCGATGTCGTGGGTCGCGCGGATCGGTCCATAGTAGGCGAGCGACTGGGCACCCCCGAACGCATGGGGAATCGCCTCCGCCGAAAAAGCCTTCTCGATCGCGACGATCTGATCGTCGAGCAGCATGGCTAGGCGAAGCGCCGGCCGGAGCTGAATCGCGGATAGGGCTCCTCGACCGGCTCGCGCACCGCCGGGCGTGAACGGACGAAGCGACTCGCCGTCCGCAGGAGCCCGCGAAGCGCCCGGCCCCGGACCGCCTCGGGGCGCCCGACCCAGTCGACGACGTCCTCGAGATGCTCGGGAATCGCCTCCGGGCCCGACTCGCCGGTCGGACGGGCCGAGTCCCGGAAGGAGGAGAGCGCCTCGATCAGGAGCTTCGCGAGCACGGGCTCGATCGTCCCGCCGTCGCGGAGATGAGCGAGCAGCCGCCTTGCCTCCTCCTGCCGCGGCGTGTCGGCGACGGGAATGCCCTGGGCGCGGGCGCGGCGGAGGAGCGCCGCTCGATCGAAGGGGCGGCGCGCCACGGCGACGGCGCGGTCGAGATCCGCCGGCGTCAGGATGCCCCGAAAGCGTGCCAGGGCCCGCTGGCGGGGTCCTGAAGAAGTTGGAACGCATTCGCGTATTTCGTACACGTCGCCTTGTCTTCGAATGGACGCCATCTCGGACCTCCTTCGGGCAATCTCCCCGAGAACAGTACTGAATAGGACTGGATCCGCCTCCGGCGACGTTTATTTCCTCAGGGGAGCCGGCGATCGGATCCGGATCCGGGACCTCGGCGCCGTCCAGGCCTGCGACGGGCGGGGCGCCTGGGCGGGACCGGGCCCGGATCCCGCCTCGAAGCCCCCTCAAGTCGATGCCGCCGCAGCGCCGATCCGCCCATCGACGCCCCCCCGGTGCGGACAGGTTCGAACGATGCCCCAAGAACGACCGAGCACGTCCGAGGAGATCGAGGAGATCGATCTCGTTCAGTGCATCTACATGAGCGCCGCAGTGGAGGCGATGGACTCGGACGCCCTGATGGCGCTGCTCGCCAAGGCCCGAC
>JBIPOQ010000192.1:0-6684 GCA_044379055.1 Myxococcota bacterium | reverse complement strand
AGCGGGGTGAAGCAGTCGGATTCCCAGCTCGATCGGACGCCCTGGAGCACCGCCGACCAGCGCTCGAGGCCCCCGCCCGTATCGATCGAGGGCTTCGGCAGCGGCGTCATCGCCCCCGAAGCATCCTTGTTGAATTGCATGAAGACGAGGTTCCAGATCTCCATGAAGCGGCCGGAATCGCTCGAGGGATCGTCGTTCGCCCGCCCCGGGATCTGGCCCCAGTCGTAGTGGATCTCGGAGCACGGGCCGCAGGGCCCCGTATCGCCCATCGACCAGAAATTCTCGGCCTCGTCGAGGCGGTAGATCTTCGAGGTCGGGAGGCCGATCTTGTCGCGCCAGATGGCGTAGGCCTCGTCGTCGTCGCGGAAGACCGAGACGACGAGGTCGTCGGGCTTGAAGCCGACGCCTTCCGTCAACAGCGTCCAGGCGTACTCGATCGCGGCTTCCTTGAAGTAGTCGCCGAAGGAGAAGTTGCCGAGCATCTCGAAAAACGTGTGGTGGCGCGGGGTTCGGCCGACGTTCTCGAGATCGTTGTGCTTGCCCGAGACCCGCATGCATTTCTGGGACGTGGTGGCGCGAACGAAGTCGCGCGTCTCTTCGCCGAGAAAGAGCCGCTTGAAGGGCACCATGCCCGCGTTCACGAACATGAGCGTCGGATCGGAATCGGGGACGAGCGAGGCGCTCGCGATGCGCCGGTGGCCCCGCTCCTCGAAGAAGCGGAGAAAAGTCTCGCGAATCTCCCTGGAAGGGAGCGACATGGGACACCTCGGGTTCGTTGGTCGGCGGAATATAACAGCGCCGGCCCGGAACCCCGGCCCCGAGAGCCCGGGAAGGTCGAGCGAACGGCGGCTCGGAGAGGTCGCGCTCGGCGGGTGCGGCGCACGGCCCGATCGGGCCCGATCGGGCCGGGACATGGGCCGCGTCCGAGCGGCGGGCGCGTGCACGAGATCGGGAAGGGGCGAAGTCCGGGTCGGGCGAAGCCAGGACGCTGAGCCGTCCAGACGACTCGCCCGCCCCGCCCCGGCGCCGACGGCCGGGGCGATCGGCTCAGAAGCGGTCGATGTTGAAGTCGTCCCCGTCCATCATCCCGCCCTCGTCGTCCGTGTCGGGCTTCGCTTCGGCGGGGGCCGCGCTGTCGCCCGAGAACTCGTTCCACTCCGAATCCGAAGTCGAAGCGATGCCCCGGTAGCGCAGCGCAAAGTCGTCGGGGTTCGAGACGTGCTTGAGGGCCTCTTCGTAGGACACGAGGCCCGACTTCACGTGGCTCATCAGGGACTGGTCGAAAGTCTGCATGCCGTAGGTCGTATGACCCTTGGCGATGACGTCCGGCAGCTCCTTCGTTCGGTCCTTGTCGCCGATCAGCTCGCGGGTCAGCGCGGTCGAGATGAGGACCTCGAGGGCCGGAACCCGACCCTTGCCGTCCGCCCGCGGCACGAGCCGCTGGCTGATCACCGCCTTCAGGATCGTCGAGAGCTGCAGGCGCACCTGCTTCTGCTGGTAGGGCGGGAAGACCGAGATGATGCGGTTGATCGTCTCGGTCGCGTCGAGGGTATGGAGCGTGCTCATGACGAGATGGCCCGTCTCGGCCGCCGTCAGCGCCGTCTCGATCGTCTCGAAATCGCGCATTTCCCCGACGAGGATCACGTCCGGATCCTGGCGCAGGGCCGCGCGCAGGGCCGACGAGAAGGTATGCGTATCGACGCCGATCTCGCGCTGGTTCACGATCGAGCGGCGATCGCGGACCAGGAACTCGATCGGATCCTCGATCGTCATGATGTGGCAGGTCCGCTCGCAGTTGATGTGCTCGATCATCGCCGCGAGGGTCGTCGACTTGCCCGAGCCGGTCGTGCCGGTCACGAGCACGAGGCCGCGGTGCTCCGAGGCGATCTTCTCGATCACCTTCGGCAGGAAGAGCTGATCGATCGTCTTGACGCCGAAGGGGATCACCCGGAAGACGGCGCCGACCGTGCCACGCTGCTGGAACACGTTCACGCGGAAGCGACCGAGACCCGGAAGCCCGTAGGCCAGGTCGCACTCGCGCTTCTCGTCGAAGCGAGCCTTCTGGATCGGATTCATGATCGAGAAGGCGATCTTCTGGAGCTCGTCGGGCAGGATCCGCTCACCGTTCTTGAGCGGGACCAGCGCGCCATCCACGCGGAACATCGGGGGCAGCCCCGACTTCAGGTGGATGTCGGATGCCCCGCCCTTGATGGCGACCTTCAGGATCTCGTTCAGTTCCATTCCGCGCCTCGAAAAGCCCCGACAAGACAGGGGATTCCAGATCCGACCCGCGACCTTCGACGATCTCCTTTCGACCACGGGAAACGCTCTCTTGAGGCACAGGACGGGCCGATCGACCTGTCCGCCCCACACCGCCCCAGCCCCCGCCCGGCCCGCGCCGCCCACGAATCGGCGTCCGGGCGGCAGCTCGGACGCGAGATCCGCCGCCTGGAACGAGAAACGCGGGCCCGGAGGGCCCGCGTTCGTCGACCTGCCGCTCGTCCCGGAGACCCGGGCTATTCGTTCTCGAACGACTCGCTGCCCCCCGCTTCCGCCGCGGCCGCCACCGGAGCGGCGCCTCGCGTCGCCGCGACCGGCCGCGCATGCGACCCGGCCGCGCCGACCGGGGTCGGCAGCTTCAGCCCCTTCGCCAGGAAGACCTCCTCCATCAGCCGCGCCGTGATGTCGGGATTCTCCTTGAGGAAGGACCGCGCCTTCTCCCGCCCCTGGCCGATGCGCTCGCCGCCGTAGGAGAACCAGGACCCGCTCTTCTCGACGATGCCGGCCTCGACGCCCAGGTCGATCAGATCGCCTTCGCGAGAGATGCCCTCGTTGTAGATGATGTCGAACTCGGCCTGCCGGAAGGGCGGCGCCACCTTGTTCTTCACGATCTTGACCCGCGTCCGATTGCCCGTGACCTCCTCGCCTTCCTTGATGGCGGCGATTCGGCGCACGTCGATGCGGACCGACGAGTAGAACTTGAGCGCGTTGCCACCGGTCGTCGTCTCGGGACTTCCGAACATCACGCCGATCTTCATGCGGATCTGGTTGATGAAGATGATGGTCGCCCCCGACTTGGAGACCGTGCCCGTCAGCTTGCGAAGGGCCTGGCTCATGAGCCGGGCCTGCAGGCCGACGTGCGAGTCGCCCATCTCGCCCTCGATCTCGGCGCGCGGCACGAGCGCCGCCACCGAGTCGATCACGACGAGATCGATCGCCCCGGAGCGCAGCAGCACGTCCGCGATCTCGAGCGCCTCCTCGCCCGTGTCCGGCTGGGACACGAGGAGCTCGTCGATGTTCACGCCGAGCCGCCGCGCGTAGTTGACGTCGAGCGCATGCTCGGCGTCGATGAAGGCGGCGACGCCGCCCCGCTTCTGGACCTCGGCGATCGCGTGCAGCGTCAGCGTCGTCTTGCCGCTCGACTCCGGGCCGTAGATCTCGACCACGCGCCCGCGCGGATAACCGCCGATGCCGAGCGCGATGTCGAGGCTCGGCGCCCCGCTCGAGAAGCAGGCGATCTCGTGATCCGCCGCGTCGTCGGTCATGCGCGTGATCGCGCCCTTGCCGAACTGCTTCTCGATGCTCGAGACCGCGAGCTCGATGGCCTTCGCCTTCGCCTCGTCCGCGACTCCGCCCCGCTCGACCTTTGCCTTCGTCTCGCCGTCCTTGCCCCGTGCCATCGTGCCTGCCTCCCCGTCTCTGGTTTCGATCCTGTTCAGACTGCTTGAAAATCCCTCGAAATCTCTCTCGGCCCCGCCCGCGCGCGGCGCCCCGCGCACTACCCGGGCGCCGAGCTTCCGCCGGCCCGCCGCATCAGGCTCGGGCCAACGAGCGGCTCGCCCAGGAGCCGGCGCCGAACCCAGTCGAGCGCGACCTGGGACGTCAGGCTGCGATGGCGCGAGCGGTCGACCGCGAAGACGAACGAGTCCGCATGGGTCCCGCCGGCCGCCGCGAGGGCGATCCAGACGAGCCCCACCGGCTTCGCCGCCGTCCCGCCCTCCGGCCCGGAGATCCCCGAGGTCGCGAGCGCGAAATCGCTTCCGAAGCGCGCCCGCGCACCCTCGGCCATCGCCCGCACGACGGCCTCCGAGACCGCTCCCTCCCGCTCGATCAGCGCGGGCGGGACGCCGAGCAGGGCCGCCTTCGCGGCGTTCGAGTACGCGACCACGCCGCCGAGGAAATAGGCGGAGGAGCCGGGGACATCCGTGACCCGCTCGGCGATCAGCCCGCCGGTACACGACTCGGCCGTCGCGAGCGTCCGGCCGGCCTCGCGCAGCCTCCGACCGACCACGCTCTCCATCGACTCGTCGCCCTCGCCGAAGACGATCGGGCCGAGCCGTTCCCGGATCCCGCGGACGACGTCCGCGATCCGGCGATCGGCCTCTTCGGCGGTCGCAGCCCGGGCCACGGGCCGCAGGAAATTGTCGGGGAAGGCCGTTCGGAAGCCGAGCTCGACCTCTCCGTCGCGCGCGAGATCTCGCAGCTCCGCCTCGAGGGTCGACTCGCCCATGCCGAAAGTCCGCAGCAGCGCGGCGCGGACGACCCGACGCGGGGCGCCGGCTCCCGCCATCCGATCGCGAGCTTCGAGCAGCCGCCCGAGCCGCGGCATCACCTGCTCGTCCATCATGCGGTCGAGCTCACGCGGCACGCCCGGCATCGAGAAGAACACGACTTCGCCCGCACCGCCGCCCCGCCGCGGCACCGGGAGCGCGAAGCCCGGCGCGGTCCCGATCGGATTCGCCAGCACCTCGGCCCCGACCGGAAACCAGGCCTGCTTGCGATTGACGTCGGCCATCTCCCGACCGACCCGCGCGAAGAAGGCCTCGATCGCCGCGAGCGATTCTCCATCGAGCGCGAGCTCGCGACCGAAGGTCTCCGCGAGCACCTCGGTCGTCAGGTCGTCGCGCGTCGGCCCGAGCCCCCCGGACACGAGCACGATGTCGCTGCGCTCGGCGGCGCGCAGGAAGGCGTCCCGCATGTCGCTGCGATCGTCGAGGACCGAGACCTGATGGCGGCAATCGAGATCGAGCAGGAGCAACCGCTGGGCGAGGCGCGCCTTGTTCGAATCGATGATCTCTCCGCGCAGGAGCTCGTCGCCGATCGTGATGATTTCCGCGTTCATGCCGAGCCCCTGCGACGCCTTGCGAAGAAGACCGCCCGGATGCCTTCCGGACCGCGTCCCTGCGCGCGCATCCCATGGAAGCAGCACGTTGCGACGGATCCGGTCACGCCGCGCAGGGAATCCAGAACGGATTGCGCGGGCGTCTGCGCTCTCGAATTGCGGGCAAAACACGCCAATGGCTGGCACCGAAGGCCGACCGTCACGGGAACCCGACGGTCGCGTCGTCGCGGGGGGGCGTCGAACGCGGATCAACGTAGCCGTGCCCCTCGAAGACCGTCAACCAAAAAGGCGAAAATCAGACGAAATTCCGAGATCCCCTGGAGACCGTTTCGAGTCTTCCGGTTCGAGGTGGCCTTCAGGGGCCAGGCGGGCAGGCCGATGGGAGCCAGCAACCCATGCGCAATCCCGAGACCCAAACCGCGCCGCTGGCTTCCGGGCCCGTCTCCCGTCCGAACGGAGGCGCTCGGGAACGCAGTCCTGCGGACGCGACCAGCATCCTGCTCGAGCTGACGCGTGCGCTGCGCGGCCTCTCGGCGCCGACGGGCTCGGCGACGCGCCCGCGGGCCCTCGCCGAGCGCGCCTTCCAGGCGGTCGCCGCCGACATCGCCCGGGCGGGTCCCTTCGAGCTGAGCATCCGGGGCGAGACCTTCGCCGTGACCGCGCTGGCCGAGCGCCTCGACGCGCGGGGCGGGCTCGCGGACCTGCGCCGCGCCCTCGTGCAGCACTCGATCGAGCGCCTCTGCTTCGACGCGAAGCTGACCGCCGACACGCTCCAGGGCTTCCTCGAGCTCCTGATCCGACCGCCCGACGCGGACCGCGACGTCCGGGCCTTCCTGCGCACACTGGCGGCACGGGACAGCCGCGGCCTCCGGCTCAACGACCTCGACGTGCTCGCGGACACGCTGCCCCGCACGCTCAGCGCGACCCCGCCGCGGCCGTCTCTCAGCGTGACGACGCCGCTCGTCGTCCCCACGCCTCCCCCCGAGCCCGAAGCCCCCGCCGCAGCGGTCGCGTCTCCCCCCTCGCGCCCCCGCCTCGTCGAGCCCGCATCCGTCCCCCGGCCCGCCGATACGCGCGGCGAGCGACTGCGGGCCCGGCTCGTCGAGCTCGACCATACGACCGACGACGCGCCGTATGCCCAGCGCGCCGCCGAGATCGTCTTCTGGGTGCGTCAGGTCTGGCAGGACGGACTGCGCGAGGAGGCCTACCGGGCCCTCGAGGTCTTCGCCGACCACGCCGTCGGTTGCGGCGGCCGCGCCGAATCCCAGGCGCGCATCGCCGCGGCCTGCTTCGCAGATCTCGCCGTCGGAGAGCGCCTCGAGGACCTGATCGACCGCGCCCTCGCGAGCGACGAGTCCGGCGTGCGGGCCGCACAGCTCCTGCTCCAGCGGCGAGAGGCCGCGGTGCCCCTCGTGGTCGACCGGATCTGTGCCCTGCCCGATCCGCTCGTCGCGACCCCGCTCCACGCGCTCGTACTGACGAGCGGCGAGGCCGCGGTCCCGACGCTCCTGCAGGGCATCTCCGGCCCCGACGACGACCGAGCGCGGGTCTGCCTGCGGCTC
>JBIPOQ010000191.1:0-6701 GCA_044379055.1 Myxococcota bacterium | reverse complement strand
TCGAGCACGGCTGGATGGACAAGACCCAGTTCCGTCGCTTCACCTTCGAGAACCCGGCGCGCTTCTACCTCGAGAGCAACCCCCGCTTCTTCGAGGGCACCGTCGTCGCCGACGCCGTCGCCGGCCTGGGACGGTCCGGAAAATGAAGGACTGGGGTCCCGGCATCGTCCGCCCCTGGAAATCGGATCCCGAGCCGATCGATCCCGCGCTCGACGCCGACGCGATCCTCGAGCGGATCCTCGACCCCGATCGCCGCGGCTCGCTCCATCCCTTCTACCACCGGCTGCGTGCCCTCGCACCCTGCCATCCGAGCCGCTCGCCGCGCCTCCCGCGCGGCTGTCACGTGCTCACGAGCTACCGCCACGTCGACCGCGTGGCCCGGTCGGCGGCGGCCGTGAACGACCCGGACACGGCTCGCGTCTTCGACCACGACGGCCAGCAAGGCGCGTTCTACCAGCTGATGCGCCATGCGATGCTCTTCCTCGAGAAGGCCGACCACGACCGCGTCCGCCGCCTCGTCTACAAGGCCTTCACGCCCCGAGCGATCGCGCCGCTGCGCGCCCTCACCGAGCAGACCGCGAACGCGCTGCTCGACGCCGTCGCGACCGCCGGTCGCATGGACTTCGTCCGCGACTTCGCCTATCCGCTGCCGATCCGCGTGATCGGCCGATTGCTGGGGCTGCCGGACGAGGCGCAGGCACGCATCGAGGAATGGGCCTGGGACTTCGCCCGCGCCGGGGACCCGATGACGGCGGACGCCGAGACGATCCGTCGCGGCAACCTCGCGGCGGAGGGCTTCTACGGCTTCTTCGAGTCGCTGCTCGACGAGCGCCGCCGTCGCCCGCAAGAGGATCTGATGACGACGCTGGTGCAGGCCGAGGAGGACGGCCGTGGCCTCGGTCGGGAGGAGGCGATCGCGACCTGCGTCCTGCTGCTGCAGGCCGGCCACGAGACCACGGCCGATCTGCTCGGCAACGCGATCGTGAATCTCTTCGCCCATCCCCCCGAGCTCGCTCGTCTGCGCGAGCAGCGCGACCTGATGCCGATGGCCGTCGAGGAGCTGCTGCGTTTCGAGCCGCCGGTGCAGCTGTCGATGCGAGTGGTGCGCGAGCCGATCGCGCTCGAGGGGGGCAGCGTCCTGTCGAAGGGCAGCCTCGTGGCCCTCGTCTACGGCGCCGCCAACCGTGATCCGGCGGTCTACGACGAGCCCGACGTCCTGCGCCTCGAGCGCGGTGCGCAGCACCTCGCCTTCAGCGCCGGCGCCTACTACTGCATCGGCAACGCGCTGGCCCGCAGCGAGATCCAGACGGCGCTGCGGGTCCTGCTCGACCGGATTCCGACGATCCGGCCCGAGGGCGATTCGTTCGTGCAGCGGCGGACGGTGCGGATGCGGGGGCCCCAGCAGCTGCCGGTCGCCTGGGATCCGCCGAGGGCCTGAGCGGCCACGGATCGGCCGCGAGCGATCAGCGAGCGCGATCGTCCGGCAGGTTCACCGTCAGGATCTCGCCAGCCCACGAAGCATCGAAGGCCGGCAGGCCGATCCGGAGCCACTGATTGAGCGCGCGCTTGGTATGCCGCAGCGCCGCGCGCGGCGTCGCGGCGAGGCGGCCCGCCCAGTGCATCGCCCGAGCGACGGACTCGCCGCGCTCGACGACCTCGGTGACGAGACCCAGCGCGAGGGCCTCGTCGGCGGAGAGCGGATCGCCCGTGTAGAGGAAGCGCTTCGCGCGCAGGAGCCCGAGCGCCAGCGGCCAGAGCAGGACCCCGCCATCGCCCGCCGCGACACCGGCCGGGACGTGGGGGTCGGAAAGGACGACGTGGCGCTCCGCGACGATGATGTCGGCAAAGAGCGCGAAGGCGAGCGCCCCGCCCGACGTCGTCCCGTTCAGCGCGGTGACGACCGGCTTGTCGAGGTCGATGTGGCTCTGCACGATCGCCCGCACGTCGCGCATGAGGTGCATGACGAAGGCCGGATCGTTCTCGCCGACACGCGCCATGAACTCCGGCGTCGGGCCGCAGCAGAATTCGTCCCCTGCCCCGCGGAGCACGACGACGTCGACGCGCTCGTCGCGCCCGAGCCGCGGCAGGATCTCGGCGAGCTCCGTATGTCCCTCGACGGAGAGCGCATTGCCGGGCCGCCCACCGGCCATCGACACGACGGCGATGCCCGCGTCGATCTGGACGTCGAGGTAGGTGAGGTCGCGATAGGGATCCACGGAATCTCCTCGAGCAGGCACGACTGGCCTAGAACAGATCGCCCTGCCCCGGGCCGCCATCCCGACCCTTCGACGCCTTGCCCGCCTTCGCGTCCGGTCCGCTCTCGGGCGTGGCCTCCGAGCCCGCCTTCGCAACGCCCGCCGATTTCCCGCCCGGCCCCTTCGAGCCCTTCCCCGGCGCCGCGGGAATGAGGCGCACCTTCGCGACCGGCTTCGGCGCCATGCGCGTGCCGCGGGCATTGGGCGCCGTCGGCTCGAGGGTCGCGAGGTCGAACTTCATGTCCTTGAGCCGCTGGCGCTTGGCGGGCACGAACTCCATCTCGACCTGCCCCGTCTCGCCTTCGGGCAGGAGGAGGTCGATCTTCCCCTCCTTGTCCTTGATGAGCTGGTATTCCTTGTTGCGGATGAATTTCTCGATCCGGATGCGCTTGGCGAAGGGCGTTCGGGATTTGTCGCGGTAGACGACGGTGAAGCCGACGCCCTGGGTCTCGTCGAAGGTCTCGGCGTAGAGGAGCGGCGCCGTGAAGAGGACCTTCTCGGGGGCGGTCATGACGCGGTAGGTCCCGTCCTTCGCGATCGCGAGGACGTTCTCGAACTCGGAGACGGAGAGCTTGAAGAGCTCACCCTTGACCTCGGTCCCGAAATAACCCGATTCCTTGTCGAAGGAGAGCTTCAGGTTCTGGCGGGCGACGGCCTTCTTGTCGACGGCCTGGATCTCGGTGATCCGGGTCTTGCGCGGGTAGCGCGCGCGGTACTTCTTCAGCATCCCTTCGAGATACTGGATCGTCGTCCGCACCATGTTGCGGAGCTTCTTGTCGATCTCGTCGATCTTCTTGTCGATCTCCGCGATCTCTTTGCGGTTCTTCTCGATGTCGTAGGCCGAGATCCGCCGGATGCGCAGGTCGAGGAGCCGGGTCACGTCCTCGTCGACCATCGGCCGCACGAAGAGCTTCTCGAACGCCTTCATGCCGGAGACGACGGCCTGGCGCACGGCCTCGGAGGTCGTCTTGTCCTCGATCTGCTTGTAGACGCGCTTCTCGACGAAGATCTGCTCGAGGGTCAGCCAGTGCTTGCGGTCGACGAGCTCGCTGCGGTCGTACTCGAGCTCGCGCTTCAGCTGGTCCTTGAGCCGTTCGGTCAATCGCACCGTGATGTCGCTGACCGTCAGCTGGACGGGCTTGCGGTCGTCGATGACGATGAGGTTCGACGAGACCGAGACGGAGCAGTCCGTATAGGCGTAGAGCTGCGGGATGACCTCGTCGGCATCGACGCCGCGGGGCAGCTCGAGCTCGATCTCGACCTTCTCGGTCGTGAAGTCGTTGATCGAGGCGATCTTGACGCGGCCCTTCTGGACCGCCGCCTCGATCGACGCGATGACGGACTCGGTCGTCGTCCCGAACGGGAGCTCGCGGATGACGACGGTCTTGCGGTCCTTCGCCTCGATCCGCGCGCGCACGTCGACCTTGCCGCGGCCGTCGTCGTAGGCCGAGACGTCCATCAGGCCGCCCTGCGCGAAGTCCGGATAGAGCTCGAACTCCTCCTTGTTCAGGACGGCGATCTGGGCCTCCCAGATCTCGGGGAGGTTGTGGGGCAGGATGCGCGTCGACATGCCGACCGCGATGCCCTCGGCGCCGGTCATGAGCACGACCGGGAGCTTCGCCGGCAGCGCGACCGGCTCGTCGTTGCGGCCGTCGTAGGACGGGACGAACTCGGTCAGCGCCGGGTGGAACATGGTCTCGAGCGCGAGCTCGGTCAGTCGACACTCGATGTAGCGCGGCGCGGCGGCGGCGTGGCCCGTCAGCAGGTTGCCGAAGTTCCCCTGCCGCTCGATGAAGTAGTCCTTGTTCGCCAGCACGACGAGCGCGTCGCCGATCGACGCGTCGCCGTGGGGATGGAGCTTCATCGTGTCGCCGATGACGTTGGCGACCTTGTGGAAGCGGCCGTCGTTCATGCGGAACAGCGTGTGCAGGATGCGGCGCTGGACGGGCTTCAGGCCGTCGCGCAGATCGGGGATCGCGCGGTCGAGGATGAAGTAGCTGGCGTACTCGATGAAGTGGTCCTTCATCAAGGATTCGAGGCGGCTCATTTACAGTACGTCCGTCGCGAGGTTGTCGATGATGAAGTCACGGCGCTCGGGGGTGTTCTTGCCCATGAAGAACTCGAGGCTGCGGACGACCTCGCCCATCGAGCCGACGTCGACCGGGACGAGCCGGATGTCCTTCCCGATGAACTGCCCGAACTCCTTCGGGCTGATCTCGCCGAGGCCCTTGAAGCGGGTCACCTCGGGCCCCTTGATCGCGGCCATCGCCGCGTCGCGCTCGTTCTCCGAATAGCAGTAACGCGTCTCGGCCTTGTTGCGGACGCGGAAGAGCGGCGTCTCGAGGATGAAGACGTGGCCCTTGAGGACGAGGTCCTCGAAGTAGCGCAGGAAGAAGGTCAGCAGCAGGTTGCGGATGTGCATCCCGTCGACGTCGGCATCGGTCGCGAGCACGACGCGGTTGTAGCGGAGCCCCTCGAGCGAGTCCTCGATGCCCAGGGCCCGCATGATGTTGTAGAGCTCTTCGTTCTTGTAGATGGCATCGCGCTTCAGGCCGTGGCAGTTGAGCGGCTTGCCCTTCAGCGAGAAGATCGCCTGGGTATAGACGTCGCGGGTCGGGACCATGACGCCGGCCGCCGAGTCGCCCTCGGACAGGAAGATCGTCGTCTCGTCCCGGCGCTTCGCCGACGCGTCGTCGTAGTGGTATTTGCAGTCGGTCAGCTTCGGGATCCGGATCGCGACCTTCTTCGCGCGGTCGCGGGCCTCCTTCTTGATGGCCGAGAGCTCCTTCCGGATGCGCTCGTTCATCGTGACCTTCTCGAGGATCGCCTTCGCGTCCTCGGGATGCTCGTGGAGGAAGCGGACGATCTTGTCCTTCACCGCCGGCACGAGCCAGGTCCGCACGTCCGCCGAGCCGAGCTTGTTCTTCGTCTGGCTCTCGAAGACCGGATCCTGCAGCTTCACCGCGACCGCCGCGACGAGGCCGTCGCGCACGTCCTCGCCGGCGAAGCTCTTCTTGAAGTGCTCGTTCACGGCCTTGAGGATGCCCTCGCGGAAGGCGCTCTGATGGGTCCCGCCGTCGTTCGTGTACTGGCCGTTCACGAACGAGAAGTAGGACTCGCCGTAGGAGTTGCCGTGGGTGAACGCGAACTCGAAGCGGTCTCCCTCGCAGTGGGCGATCTCGTAGAGCGGCTCGGCGTCGCCGATCTCGTCGGTCAGCAGGTCCTTGAGACCGTTCTTGCTCTGATAGGTCTCACCGTTGTAGGCGAGCTTGAGGCCGCTGTTCAGATAGGCGTAGTAGCGCAGGCGATGGGCGATGAACTCTTCGCGCCAGTCGTATTTGCCGAAGATCTCGGTGTCCGGCGTGAAGCGGATCCAGGTGCCGTTCGGCTCGTCGGTCTTGCCGCCCTTCTCGTTCTTGAGCTTGCCGCGCTCGAAGGCGGCGTGCTTGAACTGGCCGTCGCGGACGCTCTTGACCTCGAAGGACGAGGAGAGGGCGTTCACCGCCTTCGTACCGACGCCGTTCAGGCCGACGGAGAACTGGAAGACGTCGTCGTTGTACTTGCCGCCGGTGTTGATCTGGCTGACGCAGTCGACGACCTTGCCGAGCGGGATGCCGCGGCCGTAGTCGCGGATCTCGACCGTCGCGCCGTCCCGGGCGATCTCGACCTTCTTGCCCGCGCCCATGATGAACTCGTCGATCGAGTTGTCGACGACTTCTTTCAGCATGACGTAGATGCCGTCGACCGGCGTCGAGCCATCGCCGAGGCGGCCGATGTACATGCCCGTCCGCAGGCGGATGTGCGACAGGGCGTCGAGGGTCTGGATCGCCTTCTCGTCGTAGGCGACCGAGCCGGGGACTTTGCCGGCGGATTTGCCGGCGGGCTGGGCGCCGGGGGCGGATGCCTGGGCTGCGGCCTTCGTCATCGGGATGCGTTCCACCTCTTCGTTGCGATCACTTTTCGGGCTCGTCGCGCGGGCACTTCGATCTGCGTTGCCACGGCGCGGAACCGGGTCCGGGCCGCCCCCACGACGACCCACCCGCCCATCCCCGGCGAGGCGCAGGGGTCGGGCCGTCGCAGGGTTCCCGACTGGGGAATCTGCGTACCGGGTAGAAGCTGGGGTGGGGGCAGGGCTAAGGTTCGGCCATCTCGGGCGATCGTCAAGGCGAGGATGGACCGGAACAGAGTGTGGACGGGTTCGCGGCGCCGCACAGCGAATGGGCCCCACGGGGCTCGCTCGTCGATCCAACGCCTCTCGCCGTCCAGGCGCCAGACCTTCCTTCGCTCAGTCGAGCTCCCGCACCCGGAACGTCCAGACCGCTCGCGGCCCCGAAAAGACCAGGATCCGCTGGTCTGTATGGAGCGTCGCGAGGGTGTCCTCGGCCTCGATCGATTCGAGGGATTCCTTCAAGCGGAAGGGGATCGCCGCAAAGGTCCCGTTCTCCG
>JBIPOQ010000190.1:0-6758 GCA_044379055.1 Myxococcota bacterium | reverse complement strand
CGCTTCGCCGGGGCGCAGCGCGAGATGATAGGTATTCGCGAGCACGACCTCGGCGCCCGTGTCCGCCACCTGCGCCGGCGTCATCGCCTTGAGCGCCCCGTGCGTCCCGACCGGCATGAAGGCGGGCGTGTGCACCGTCCCGTGCGGCGTCGCGAGCTGGCCCGCCCGCGCGAGATCGCTCGTCGCCTCGAGGGTGAAACGGAAATCGGAGGAGGGGGTCGGGTTCATCGCGCCGCAGCGTAGGGTACGATCGCGCGGCTCGGCGAGGTCGTGGGGATCGAAGGGCCGGGCAGGGCTTCGCGGGGAGGAGCGCGGGTTGGCGGGACGGGCGAGCGACGGGGGCCGCGCGGCGGCGGCGGCGGGCGGGCCGGGCGCCTTCGCGGACCGCTTGATCCTGCGCGTTCGCGAGCTCGGGCATCCGCTCTGCGTCGGCCTCGATCCGCATCTGGCGTCGCTGCCGCCGGTCTTCGCGCAGGGCACGATGGCGCCCGGGGACGAGCGGACGGCGGACGCGGTCGAGGGCTTCCTCGCGGCGGTGATCGACCGGGTCGCCGGGCGGGTCGCGATCGTGAAGCCCCAGATCGCCTTCTTCGAGCAGCTCGGCTGGCGGGGGATCCGCGCCCTCGAGCGACTCGGCGAGCGCGCTCGGGCGCAGGGGCTCATGGTGCTCGTCGATGCGAAGCGGGGCGACATCGGGTCGACCGCCGAGGGTTATGCCGCGGCCTATCTCGGCGCCGACGCGGCGATGCCGGCCGACGCGCTGACCGTGAACCCCTACCTCGGCTTCGACACCCTCGAGCCCTTCGTCCAGACCGCGAAGGCGAACGGGCGCGGGCTCTTCGTCCTCGTCAAGACGAGCAATCCCGGCAGCGGGGACCTGCAGGACCGCGAGGTCGAGGGCGAGCCGCTCTTCGGGCGCGTGGCCCGGGGGCTCGCGCGCAGCGAGGCGCTCTTGCGGGGGCCGAAGACGGGCTGGTCATCGCTCGGCGTGGTCTGCGGAGCGACCTGGCCGGACCAGGCGCGGCGGGTCCGCGAGGCGCTGCCTTCGGCGCTCTTCCTGGTTCCGGGCTACGGCGCCCAGGGCGGAAGCGCGACGGCGGCGGTCGCGCCGTTCTCGGCGGGTCCGAGCGGGCTGGAGGGCGGGATCGTGAACTCGTCCCGGGCGATCCTGTTCCCCGACGCGGCCCGCGGCGCGGGCGACGCGAGGACCTGGGAGCGCGCGATCGACGCGGCCCTCGATCGCTCGATCGACGAGCTCGGCAATGCGGTCCGGGGCTCGGCGATGGGCGCCTAGCGGTAGAACTTGCGCTCGCCGCCGGTCTGGCGCTTGCGGGCGCGGCGGTGCTTGGCCTTGAGCTTCGCGCGGTGACGGCTGGATTTGTTGCGCTTCACGTGGCCGGTCGACTTCTTGCTGACGCTCATCGGAGATGCCTCGCGTGGGGTCCTCGGGGTCCGGCTCGGGATGCTCCATCCCAGCGGATCCAGGCCCACGCCGTACGGGGGTGTCGGAAGGGGCGGGAGACTAGGCGAGTCGTGCGGGGATTTCCATGGCCGGGGCGGCCGCTTTCGACCCGAACCGACCCGAACCGACCCGAACCGACCCGCTCCGGCCGCCTGGCCCGGATGCCCGGGCCGCGTCGGTCGGGACGCTCGGGGGGCCCTCGCAGGCTAAGCTGCCGCGGAAATCGAGCCTCCCCTCGGCCAGGGGGGCCCTGAAGGGCCGTCGCCATGAACGCTCCCCTCGACCGGATGATGGATTTCGACCTGACCGAGGACCAGCGCCTGGTCCGCCAGACCGTCCGCCGCTTCGCCGAGGCCGAGATCCTGCCCCACGTCGAGCGCTTCGAGCGCGAGGAGCGCTACCCCTCGGAGCTGATCGCGAAGCTCCCGGCCCTCGGCCTGATGGGCCCGATGATCCCGGAGGAATTCGGCGGCTCATTCACCGACGTCGTGACCTACGGCGTCATCTGCGAGGAGCTCGCCCGGGTCGACTGGGTCGTCGCCTCGGTCGTCTCGGTCGCGAACTCGCTGGTCGCCGGCTCGCTGCTCCGCTTCGGGACGAAGGCCCAGCAGGCGCGCTACCTCCCGGGCATCGCCCGCGGCGAGATCGTCTGCTCCGCCTGCCTGACCGAGCCCCGGGGCGGCACCGACCTCGCCAACATGGACACGACCGCGACGAAGGTCGACGGCGGCTGGCTCCTGAACGGGACGAAGGTCTTCATCTCCCACGCCGAGCACGCGCGGCTCTTCTTCATCGTCGCGACGATCGACCGCGGCCGGAAGCACAAAGGCGTCACCGCCTTCGTCGCCGACCCGCGCGAGATGAAGGGCATGAAGCTCGGCGCGTTCCCGATGCGGACGCTCAAGCGCGACAATCTCGCCGAGGTCCATTTCGAGGACTGCTTCGTCCCGGACGAGGCCGTGCTCGGCGAGCCCGGCGGCGGATTCCCGATCCTGGGCGCGGCGCTCGACCTCGGACGTTATTCGGTCGCCGCGCGCTGCGTCGGCCAGTCGCAGCGCGCGATCGACCTCGCCATCCCCTATGCCCTCGAGCGGACGGCCTTCGGCCAGCGCATCGCCGAGTTCCAGCTCGTCCAGAGCAGGATCGCCGACATGGTCGCGCGCACCGAGCAGGCGCGTCTGCTCGTCTACCGCCTCGGCCGCATGAAGGACGCGGGGCTCGAGCGCTGCTCGCTCGAGAGCTCGCTCGCCAAGCTGAAGGCGAGCCAGGCCGCGACGCAGAACGCCCTCGACGGGATGGCGGTCTTCGGGGGATATTCGGTGACCGCCGAGTACGAGATCGGTCGCCTCCTGCTGGAGGCGAAGGCGCTCGAGTTCGGCGAGGGAACCTCGGATCTGCACCAGAAGCTGATCGCGGAGTTCGCGCTCGGGCTGCGGTCGGGCTGAGTCGCGCCGCGCCGCAAGGCGGTGTGTGCGGTGCGGCGAAGGGAGGATTCATGGCGAAGGAAGAGGCGCGGGGCGGCGCAGGGGCGCGGACGGAGGCGGATCGGGAGCGGGATCGCAGGGCGCTGCTCGAGCTGATCCTCGCCGTGTCCTTCGAGCGCCGGGAGGTCACGCTCTCGAGCGGCCGCAAGAGCAACTTCTACCTCGACCTGCGCCAGACGCTGATGCGGCCGCGGGGCGTCGAGCTGGCGGGGCGGCTCGTGCTCGACCGGCTCCAGACGGGGCCGGCGGTCGATGCGGTCGGCGGGATGGCGGTCGGGGCCGTCCCGCTCGTCTCCGCGGTGCTCGCGGCGGCGGCCCGCGAGCCGGGCTGCGAGGGGCTGCTCGGGTTCTTCGTGCGCAAGGAGAAGAAGGCGCATGGGCTCGGGCGTCAGCTCGAGGGCGGCTTCGCGCCGGGGCAGAGCGTGGCGCTGGTCGAGGACACGACGACGACCGGCGGCTCGACGCTCGACGCCCTCGAGATCGTCGAGGCAGCGGGGGGGAAGGTCGCGCGCGTGCTCTGCCTGGTCGATCGCGGCGAGGGGGCGGCGGAGGCCTTCGCGGCCCGCGGTGTCCGACTCGAGGCGATCTTCGGTCGCAGCGACCTGCCGGTTTGAACGACGAGCCGGACCGACGACTGGATCGGTCCCTGGAGGCCCACGAGAGATGATCTTGACGACGACCCCGACGGTGGAGGGGCGACCGATCCGCCAGTACCTGGGCATCGTGACCGGGGAGGCGATCCTCGGGACGAACGTGATCCGCGACTTCTTCGCCGGCATCCGGGACATCGTGGGCGGACGCTCGGCGTCCTACGAGAAGGAGCTGCGCAAGGGCCGCGACATCGCGCTCCAGGAGATCGAGGAAGAGGCGCGTCGGGTCGGCGCGGACGCGGTCGTCGCCATCGACCTCGACTACGAGACCGTCGGCCAGGGTGGCACGATGTTGATGGTCACGATCAGCGGCACGGCCGTGAAGCTCTAGGCGCGCGCCGACGCGCGTTGGGAATCGGCGAATGGACCTCTACCACATCTGGTGCAACCTCCTGCCCGGGACCTCGGATCTCGAGTTCTGCAGCGCGGTCGATCGTTATCTCGGCGCGCTGCGCGCCGAAGGTCGTATCGCGGGCCACCGGATCGCCCGCCGCAAGCTCGGCCTCGGCCCGCGCGAGCTCGGCGAGTTCCACGTCGTGATCGAGGTCGAGGATCTCGCCCAGCTCGATCGCGCATTTCGCACCGTCTCGGCCCGGAGCGGACCGATCGAGGCCCTGCACCATGCGGTGAACCAGTCGGCCTGCGACGTGACCTTCGCCCTCTATCGGGATTTCCCCGATGCCCACCGGGAAGCCGGCGGGGAACAGTTCTAGGCGAGGACCCGGCATGCGCTACCTGGCGGCACTCCTGATCGCCTGCGGGCTCACCTTCCTGCTCCTCTGGGCCGGCGCCCGCATCGCGATCATCGTCTCGGGCCCCGAGCGGGTCGCGAACGACTACACGGTCGGCCAGAAATTCGATCTGTGCGGCTATTCGGTCGACTCGCGCTTCGCGATGGCCGGCTACGACCTCGACGAATGGCAGGACGACCGCTGCAAGGCGATGAGCGATCTGGACCACTGTGTCCTCGGCTGCCTCGAGCGCGCCGGGACGGTCGAGATCGCCGCGACCTGCTACGAGGAATGCGTCCGCAAGCGCTAGCGCCCCGCCTATCAAACCGGGTCGGGAGCGGCCGGCGCTCCGGGCGGAAGGGCTGTGATAGGATCGGCTCGGCCGGAGCGGCTGCGCCCGGGGCCCGTCCGGCGGCGCTCCGACCCCGGGAGGAATCCGGGACCCGCTCGCGACGAACGCGAGTCGGTGCGGATCGGCGGTCGCCGATGCGAGCCGGTGCGAGAAGAGCCGCCAGGAGGCGCCAAGAGGCGCGAGAAGGCGCGACGAGGAGAGACGAGTGGCCGCGATCGCTCGCGTGAGAGCCTCCCTTCGCGTTCTCGGCGATGCGCTCGAGCCCGACGAGGTCTCGGCGCTGCTGGGACACGAGCCGACCCGCTGTCATCGCAAGGGCGACAAATGCGGGCCCCATGGCGCTTCGATCGAGCCGACCGGCGCCTGGATCCTCGACAGCCGGATCTCCGAGAAGGCCGAGGTCGAGGACCACGTCGAATCGATCCTCGCGCTCCTGTCCACCGATGCCGACGAGTGGGCGAGCCTGACGGAGCGGTTCTCGGCCTCGATCCTCTGCGGCATCTTCCTCGACCAGTACAACGAGGGATTCGAGCTCTCGCCGCGGCTCTGCAAGGCCCTCGCGAGTCGCGGCCTCGTGATCGCATTCGACATCTACAGCGGCGATCCGGACGCCTAGCGAGGAGCGGAGATGAGCGGAAGGCGAGATGGACGGTGTGCGCCGCGCGCCTTCGCGCTGGTCCTCCTGGCCGGGCTCGGCTGCACGCAGGAGACCCAGAACGAGATCGGGCGAGCCGTCCAGAACTGGACCGGGACGGACGGCGTCCTCGAGATCTACGCCGGCGAGAAGCTCGTCAAGCGCTTCCTCGACATCGACAAGCTGACGACCGCGACGGCGACCGCCTCGGCCGAGTCGAGGGCGTACCGCTTCGGCTACGGCGTGCTCGACGAGAACCTGAACGGCCTGGTCGATCCCGGCGAGCAGAAGGTCTATTTCGAGATCAGCGATTACGCGACGCCGTACGTCTTCTACGAGAACCCGCGCTGACCCGGCGCACCGATCGAACGCGAGCGCGGCGAGGATCGTCGCCCTCCCTGCACACGACACCAGGAGAACGAGACCGATGCCGACCCCCACCTTCGCCGAGCTCAAGAACTGGGCCGAGAGCTACACCCGCCTCTGGAACGCCGGCGACAAGCAGGCCTGGATCGACAACTACCGCAAGATCGCCCCCGGCAACTTCCGCATGCTCGACCCCGTCGGAACCCCCGAGAAGGTCGGCTTCGAGCATTGCTGCGTCGACTCCTGGGATCTCTTCCAGCCGAGCGTCAAGTTCCGGGTCGTGCCCGGCTCGTTGTTCATCTGCGGCAACGAAGTCGCCTGGCTGCTCGAGAACCACTTCACGTCCGGCGGACGGGATCAGATCGGCCTCTCGATCGAGACCTATCGATTCGAGGAGAACGGCGACGTCACGATCCGCACCTACTACAAGGTCCCCCGCCATTCGAACGCGGAGATCGGCCAGCTCTTCCAGACCTATCTGCCCGAGAACGGCTGAGGAGGCGCTCGCGTCCGGCGGACCTGAAGAGGATTCGCCCTCGCGCGAGGGGGATGTGCGACAGCAGGGGTGCCTTCTTTCGTTGCACGGTCGTGCGACGCGTCGTCAGAATCGGGTGGTGCCCGGCCGATGCGGGCTCTGCGTGCCGCGGATCACGCCCCGCGATGCGTGTCGATTCGGCACACCACGGGGCCGATCCCGAACCCGCCGCCGGCGCGCCTCGACTAAGACCGAGCGAAATCTCGCCCGGCGGGTGGCGAATCGGAATAAAGGGCTATTCTCCGCGGCGCGCTCCTCCGAGGATGCGCTTCACATCTACTTCACATCCACTTCATATCGTTAGGTTCAATTGATGAGGAAAGTCAGAGACTGGTCCGCGGTGATCGATCGTCTTAACAAGAGCCCGAAGGGTGAGCTCACCATCAAGATGGGCTCGCCGGGCAGCGCGCAGGTGACTCGATGTCGCCTGCTGGCCGAGTGGTCGAATCTCGACGCTACGACCAAGGGCGCGACGCTGTATCTGCGCCTGAAGGGCTGACGACGAACGGTCGAGCCGAAGGGTGACGCGACGGATCCGAGCCGA
>JBIPOQ010000005.1:0-22404 GCA_044379055.1 Myxococcota bacterium | reverse complement strand
CTCGAAGTACATGCGGTGGCGCAGCACGTCGTGGATCGGCACGCCCTCCGGACAGGCCGGCAGACATGCGCCGCAATGGGGCGCGCAGTAGGCGCCGACGATCGCCTGGTCGTAGCGACGCAGGACCTCGTGGTCCGCGCGCGCGAGCCGACCGCCCGAGGCGGCGAGGTATTCGTCGACGTGCTGCATCTCGAAGAAGGAGATCACGGCGCAGGAGACCTTCGGATTCTCGTGGACCCAGCGGAGCGCCGCCTGCGCGTAGCTGTGGGCGTCGTGGAAGCCCTCGAGGTTCCTGTGCTTCGCGCCCTTCAGGGTCTTCATCGCGACGATGCCCATGTCCTGCTCGTCGTGGGCGCGGTCGATGATCGCGGGCAGCGACGGCCAGATGCCGTGGTGATAGGCGAGCATCATGACGTCGAAGCGGCCCGAATCGATCGCGCGGGTCGCGACGTCGACGAGGCGCGGCGTATGGGTCGAGACGCCGAGGAAACGCACCTTGCCCTCTTCCTTCAGGCGGTCGAAGGCCTCGTGGACGTTCGGATCCATCAATCGGCCGACCTCGTCGCAGGAATGGACGTGAACGAGGTCGACGTAGTCGGTCCCCAGCCGGGCGAGGCTCTCGTTCACGACCTCCCGGTAGCGCGCGACGCTCGTGCCCTCGGGCAGATGGCCGATCGGCGTGCAGAACTTCGTCGCGAGGAAGATCTGATCGCGCGGGATCTCGCGCAGGGCGCGACCGACGGCGAGCTCGCTGCCCGCCGTCGAGTAGTCGGGCGCCGTGTCGACGTAGTTGACGCCGCGCTCGAAGGCGGTCTTCACGATCTTCCAGGCGTCGTCCCCGCGCAGGCGCCCGGCGCCGAGGACCGTATCCGAGACCTTCCACTCCGTTCGGCCCAGGCGACCGAAGGCCTGCACCCGCGCGCCCCTCCAACCCGGCTCCCAGGTCGGATGCGTCTTGACGATGCCCTCGTTGGAATTGACCTGCTGCTGCACGCCGAGCCAGCCGTCCCCGGATTTCCCGACGCCGAAGAGCATGTTCGCGAGCATGCCGACCGTGCCCGAGAGGAGAGCCCCGAATCCCGCGGCCGTGCCCGCCAGGAACGCTCGGCGAGCAGGCGTGTCGGCATCCGGCTGCGCCTGGACGGGCCTCCCCCGCAGCGCGCGAAACAGGAGGCCGCCCGACAGGCCGATCCCGAGCAAGGTCACGATCGCCGCCACCGCGCCCCCGACCGCGTTCGGCGCCCCCGGCGCGAGATGACGTTGCACCCACTCGCCCGCCGGAAAGGCCGACGCGTCGAGGCCGATCACCGCGTGGTAGAGGTATTCGCCGCTGATCGCGTAACCGGCGACCAGCGCGCCGAAGAGCACGATCGCCCACGCCCGAAGGCCGCGCGCCGCCATCGGCCCCGGATCCCCGGACTTCCCCGCCTGCGACGCCTTCGCTCCCTCGTCCGTCATCGCGTCGACCTCCTCGTGGCATTCGCGCTGCATTCGAGCCGGGAGCCGCGCTCGCATTGCGGGCGGCGCCTACGCTGGGCAGTATACGACGCGAATCGCGCGCCCTGGAACGAAAGCCGAGACGAAAGCCGAAACGATGGCCGAGACGAAGACCGAGTCGAGACCCGGATCGCGAGCCCGGTCGAGAGCCCGGTCGAACGCCCGATCGAGAGGAGAGGGATGACGAGTCCGCTGATCATCCCCGACGTCGCGTCGATCCCCGAGTACGAGGGCCGCGACCTCGGCCTGACGGGCTGGCACACGATCGACCAGTCGCGCATCGACGCCTTCGCGGAGGCGACGGGGGACCATCAGTGGATCCACGTCGACCGCGCGCGCGCCGAGCGCGAGTCCCCGTTCGGCGGCACCGTCGCCCACGGCTTCCTCACCGTCGCCCTCGCCCCGGCGCTCCTGCCCGAGCTCGTCGAGGTCTCGAACTGCTCGCGGATCGTGAACTACGGCATCGAGAAGCTCCGCCTGCGCGAGCCGGTGCCGTCGGGGGCGCGCATCCGCCTGGGCGCGTCGATCCACGGCGTGCGCAGCGTCCCGGGCGGCGCGATGTGGGTCTCGCTCGCGGTGAAGTTCGAGGTCGAGGGGGTCAAGCGGCCGGTGTGCTCGGGGGAGCTGATCTTCGTCTATTTTCCGTGAGCTCGCGGCGCGTTTCCGTGAGCTCGCGGCGCGTTTCGCTGAGCGCGCGACGCGTTCCCTCGAGCTCACGGCTCCGCGAGAAAAGCGCGGGTGGCGGCGACGAAGGCGTCGAGCTGGTCGTGGTGGACCCAGTGGCCGGCGCCGGGGACCTCGAGGACGCGGGCCTTCGCGATGTGGGCGGCGCGGCCGTCCTTCGCGGGGTCGCCGTGCCAGCCTTCGCTGCCGTGGACGAGGAGCGTCGGACAGGCGATCCGCTGCCAGAGGCGCTCGAGGCTGCCGGGGGCGAGGCGCTGCGGGAAGAGCGGGCGGCTCGCGTTGTCGAACTTCCAGCCGAAGCTGCCGTCCTCGTTGCGCGCGACGCCGTGGACCGTCAGGTGATGGGCCTGCTCCGGCGTCAGGTTGGGGTTCTCCTCGCGCATGCGCGCGGCGGCCTCGTCGATCGTCGCATAACGCCGGGGCTGGCGTCGGGCCCCGCTCCGGACGGCGTCGATCCAGGCGGTCGTCATCTCCCAGAGCTCGCGGTTCTCGTTGAGGATGCGCAGCTCCGGGGGGGCGCCCATCCCCTCGATCGCGACGAGCTTGCGGACCTTCTCGGGGTAGACGCCCGTGTAGTAGAGCGACACGGCCGCGCCCATCGAATGACCGACGATCGAGAGCGGGGCGAGGCCGAGGACCTCGACGAGCTGGGCCACATCGAGCACGTACTCGGGCAGCGTGTAGGTCGAGCCCTGGGCCCAGGCCGAGTCGCCGTGGCCGCGCAGGTCGGGGACGATGACGTGGTAGTCGCTGCGGAGCGCGCGGGCGACGAAGTCCCAGCTGCGGGCGTGGTCCTTGCCGCCGTGGACGAGGAGCAGCGGCGGCTTCGCCTCGTTGCCCCAGTCGACGAAATGAAGCCGGAGCCGCTGGGAGACGTAGTAGCTCGAGGCGGGACCGACGATCTCGGGCGGGGACATGCGGCGTCCTTCATCGCTTCGCGGGGCTCGTTCGCTCCCGGACGCGTCGGGCGCGCGCCGGGCCCTGCCAGGGTATCCTCGGCGCCACGATGAAGCTCGCCCTCGCCCAGATCAATCCGACCGTCGGTGACCTCGCCGGAAATCGCCGCCTCGCCGAGGAGGCCGCGCAGAAGGCCGCGGCCGCGGGCGCGGACCTCGTCGTCCTGCCGGAGCTCGCGCTCACGGGCTACCCGCCGATGGACCTGCTCGAGCGCGATCGCTTCGTCGACGACCAGCTCGCCGAGCTCGACGAGCTCGCGAAGGCTTCGAGCGGGATCGCGATCGTCGTCGGCGCCGTCGTCCGGACCCCGGACGCGCGACCCAAGGCCTTCGAGAACGCCGCCGTCGTGCTCGCCGGCGGACGCCGCCTGACCCACCGCAGCAAGACCCTGCTCCCGACCTACGACGTCTTCGACGAGCAGCGTTATTTCGCGATCGCGAAGGACCGGACCCCCGTCGCGATCCCCGGGCTCGATGGGCTGCTCGGCCTCGCCGTCTGCGAGGACACCTGGTTCCAGACCCAGCCCTATCCGATCGATCCGGTCGCCGAGCTCGCCGCACAGGGCGCGGAGATCATCCTCAACCCCTCGGCCTCCCCGTGGCACGTCGGCAAGGCCGCCGAGCGGCGCGCGCTGCTCGCCGACGTCGCGAAGCGCAGCGGCCGCGCCGTCGTCTTCGTGAACCAGGTCGGCGGAAACGACGAGCTCGTCTTCGACGGCGGCTCCTGCGTGCTCGGACCCGACGGCAGCGTCCACGTCGCGATGCCCCTGTTCGAGACGGGTCTCGCCGTCTGCGAGCTTCCGCAGCGCCCGGGGCGCGCGCTCGCCGAGGTCGTCGATCCGAGCGACGTCGAGCAGCTCGAGCGCGGGCTCGTGCTCGGGATCCGCGACTACTTCCTCAAGCAGAACCTGCCGCCCGGCGCGGTGATCGGGCTTTCGGGCGGCATCGATTCCGCGGTGACGGCGCATCTCGCCGTCGAGGCCCTCGGCGCGGACCGCGTGGTCGGCATCGCGATGCCCGGCCCCTTCTCGTCGGACCACAGCATCGAGGACGCCTTCGAGCTCGGCCGCCGGCTCGGCATCCAGGTCCGCCGCGCGGACGTCACGCCGATCTACGACGTCTACCGCGAGCTCTTCGCGAAGCTCTTCGGCCGCCGCGACGACTACGGCCTGACGCAGCAGAACATCCAGTCGCGCATCCGCGGCGCGATCCTGATGGCCTGTTCGAACGAGGAGAACCGGCTCGTCCTCGCCACCGGCAACAAGAGCGAGCTCTCCGTCGGCTACTGCACGCTCTACGGCGATACGGTGGGCGGTCTCGCCGTGCTCGGCGACGTCTACAAGCGCGACGTCTACGCCCTCGCGCGCCATGCGAATCGAAACGGCGAGCGGATCCCGCTGCGCACGATCGACAAGCCTCCTTCGGCCGAGCTCGCGAGCGGCCAGTTCGATCAGAACGACCTCCCGCCCTACGACATCCTCGACGACGTGCTCTCGCAGGCCATCGAGGGCGGGCGGAGCCGGGCCTCGATCGTGCCGCCGCCGGGCTGCTCCGACGAGGTCGCGCAGTCGATCGTCAAACGGCTGGATCGCAACGAGTACAAGCGCCGGCAGACGCCGCTCGTGCTGCGGACGTCGCAGAAGGCCTTCGGCGGCGGACGCCGGCTTCCGATCGTCCATCGCTACGTCGGCTGAAGCGCGCTCGCGCTCAGTCGAGTCGCTCGAGCGCCCCGAGCTCGCGGACCTGGGCGGCGGCGCGGCGCGCCATCGCCATGAACATGGCGTCGCCGCGCTCGGTGCGGCCGACGGCGAGCGCGCCCAGCACGGTGATGACCGGGCCCTGGAGCGAGCCGTAGACGTAGTCGGCATGGACCGCGTCGGCCGGACGATCGACGCCGAGCGCCGCCAGCGCCTCGCGATAGGCGGCGAGCAGGCGCGGCTCGTGCTCGCGGCGCGCCGCGGGCTCGAGGCCGTTGCCGAGCAGGAAGGCGAGATCCTGGCCGCCGCATGCGACGGAGAGCGTCTGCCAGTCGACCGCGGTGACGACGAGGCCCTGCGGATCCTCGCGGAAGAGCAGGTTGTCGAGGCGGTAGTCGCCGTGGACGAGCGTGCGGTCCTTCGGGCGGCGGGCGACCCAGCGCTGCGCCCGATCGGCGAAGCGCGCGAGCAGCTCCGCATCCTCCGCCGAGAGCCGGTCCGCATAACGGGACAGGAACGCCGGCGTCGCCAGCTCGATGTAGCGCGCGAACTCCTCGCCGGCGCCGCCCGTCGTCCAGTCGAGGCGATCGAGCTCGGGGGCGTTCCAGAGCGGTGCGTGGAGACCGGCCAGGTTGCGCACGGCGGCCTCGATCCAGGCCGCACTCGCGCCGGCGATCTGATCGCCCTGCACGGCGGGGGCCATGTCCTCGAGGATCAGCGTGAAGGTCGATTCGTCCTCACCGAGCGCGCCGTAGAGGCAGCGCGGTGTGCGGACCGCGAGGCGATGGGCCAGGTCCGTATAGAAGCGGGTCTCGGAGCGGTAGCCGCCACGGGCGCCGGACGCGCGACTCTCGGGGCTCGGCGACGGAAACTTGCCGACGACGCTCGCGGGCGCACCGATGGGCGCCAGTCCCTGATAGTCGAGCTCGATCCGCTCGCTATGCGCCATCTGCCCGGTCCCGATCGGACGGTGGCGGAAGCTCCGCACGGTGACGTCGTGGCCCGCCGCGCGCAGCACTCCCGTCAGCCACTCGGGGGTCAGGCTCTGCGCCTCGGCGACGACGGCCGGTCGGATCTCGGGCATGGCTCTCGGGGTCCCGTTCGAAGGAGGCCCTTTCAGGCGCTCGCGACCTCGGCAGTGGCATGGCGGACGTGCTCGGCGCGGGCGCCGCGCGGCCCTTCCTGGACCACGTACTCGACGATGTCGCCCTCGTTCAGGACGTCGTACTCGCCCGCGTTCAGACCCGAGCGGTGGAAGAAGACTTCCTTGCCGTCGTCGCCGCGGATGAACCCGAAGCCCCGGTCGCGCACCATCTTCTTGATCTTGCCCCGGGACTTCGGCCCGGACGGCATCGGCGACGAGGCGCCTCCTCCCGGCGCCGGCGTGCGCTTGCGACCGCGGCCGCCGGTCCCGCGCCGGGCACCCGGCGTGCGGAACCGGTCGGTCGCGACGAACTCGCTGCGGAAGAGGTCGAGGGGCACGGTCAGGTCCTGCAGCCCGTCCTGCTCCGGCGAGAGCAGCACCTCGTCGTCCTCGGCCTCGACGACGCTGTAGCGGAGGCCGGTATTCTTGTGCGTCACGAACAGTCCGGATTCGATCTCGTCGAGGGTCAGCATGACGCGTCTCCAATTCTGGGGCGGCTGGGTCGGGCAGTTCCGGAGGGGCGGTGCGCGATCCGATCGCCATCGCAGGCAGGTCGCACCTTGTTTCCGGGGAGTCCGGGGATTCCGGGGAAGATCTCCAGAAAAGCTATCGGAATTCGGAATCGGCGCGGCGGAACGTAAACGGGGGCCGGAGCGGTGGGGTTGCGCTCCGAAGAGAAGCGCTTCGTCGCGGCGGCGGCCCAGCGTAGGAAAGGTGCTTCGTGGGGTCAACCAGAGAGGAGCGGAGGCGGGCGGGCCGGAACGGCCGGGTGGCAGGCTGGGTCGCGATCCTGGGGGTCGCAGGACTCGCCTGTGCACCGGCCGGACCGACCGGCCATGCGGGGGCAGCGCCGGAGCCTGGCCGCCCCGATCCGGTGTCGGCGGAGCCGTCGCCGCTCCGGATCGGGACGAGTGGCGATTATGCACCGTTCAGCCGCTGGCCCGAGGGCGAGCCCGAGCCCACGGGCTTTTCGGCCGACGTCGCGCGGGCGTTCGCCCGCGCGCAGGGACGCCGGATCGAATGGATCCGGTTCGCCTGGCCCGAGCTGACCTCCGCTCTCGAGGCCGGGCGCTTCGAGCTCGCCCTCTCCGGCATCACGATCCGCCCGGACCGTTCGCTCGCCGGCCGATTCTCGCTGCCGCTGACGACGACGGGGGCGGTCGCCCTCGTCGCCGAGACCGCGCGCTGGGAGGGCCGCGGGGAGCTCGATCGACCGGGCGTCCGAATCGCCGTGAATCGCGGGGGCCACCTCGAACGCGTGGCCCGCTCGCTCTTTCCGAGGGCCACCGTCGAGGCGATCCCCGACAACGCCGCCGTGCCGCGCCGCCTGGCCGACGGGCGCGCCGACGCCGTCGTGACCGACGATCTCGAAGCGCCGCACTGGCAGGCGACGCTCCCCCGCACCCGCGCGATCGGCCCGCTGACGCGCGACGCGAAGGCTGCCTGGTTCCCGATCGGCGGCGAGGCCCTCGCCCGCGACTTCGATCGCTGGCTGCTGCGCTTCGAGGCCGACGAGGGGCTCGCCGCACTCCGTGCACGGCACGGCCTCGCCGAGACCCGCACGGCGGCGCCGATCCCCGCCCTGCTCGCGAGCCTCGACGAGCGACTCTCGCTGATGCCCGAGGTCGCCCGCGCCAAGGGCGTGCTCGCGCGGCCCATCGAGGATGCCGCCCAGGAGAGGCGCGTCCACGACGCCGTGCGACGAGCGACCGAGCGCGCCGCCGCCGAGCTCGGGGTCACGCCGCCCCCCGACACCGCCTTGCGACGCTTCATCGAGACCCAGCTGCGCGCCGCGCGGCTCGTCCAGGAGCGCACGCTCGCCGCGCGCACGAAGGAGCTCACGCTCTCGCCCGCGTCGACCGACGCCGACCGCGAGATCGCCCGCCGCGCTCTCGACGAACGCATCCGGCCGGCCCTCGGCTTCATCACCGAGCGGATCGCCTGGCTCCTCGTCGCCGCCCGAACCGAAGGCGCGGAGAGCCCCGTCGCGACGAAGCGTCCGGCCCCACGCGCCGCGACGTCCCGCGAAGCCGTCGCGCGAGCCCTCGACCGTCATGCGCTCCCGGCCGCACTCGAGGCCGAGATCCAGGCCGCGCTCGAAGCCCTGCTCGCGCCGCCGATCACCCCGGCGTCGAGCGCCAGAGAATCCGCGCCAGCGCCCCGAGCCCGATCGGCACCGCGAGACACAGCCCCCAGCGCGTGAGCGCGAACGGCGCGCCCAGCATCGGGATCTCCCAGGCGATCAGCCGGTGGATCGCGAGCAGCCCCCAGGACGCCACGAAGGCGACGACGGTCGCCGGCGCGGCCCCCGCGCGCAGCATCCCGGCCGCGAGCGGCATCGAGACGAAGGGTCCCGCCGGTGTCACGAGACCCACGGCGCTCGCGAGGGCGAGCCCCTTCCAGCCCGAGCCCTCGCCGAGCGCCGCCGAGACCCAGGCCCGCGGCAGCAGCGTCTCGACCAGACCCGCGACGAGAAACGACACGAAGAGCACGAGCGCGAAGCGCAGGAACTGACGCGTGCCCCCGCTCATCGCCTCGACGACGAGCGGCGTTCCCCCGCGCAGAAGGGCCACCCCCGCGAGCAGGACGAGCAGACCCAGCATGATCCAGAAATTGCCGTCGAAGATCTTCATTCCGATTTCCTTCTTCCGAGCCGGCCGACGTCAGTAGTAGCTGCAGCGGGTGCGGTGGCGCGGGCGGGCCTTGATCCAGGCCGCCTGTCCCGCGTTCCAGAGGCGTCCGTCGAGGGCGTGGGCCGTCGTCTCGCGACCGTGATCGGCGAGGCGGGCGACCAGCCGCTCGACGGCCTCGACGGCGACGGCGCGGATCTCGACCTCGGGGCGCGAGCCGGCGGCGAGAAGCGACTCCGCGTCGATGCGCGCCGCGAGGTCCTCGGAGTAGACGAGCACGCCATGACACCGAAGTACGTGGGGAACCAGATTGTCGGCGAAGAGCGTGAGCGCGTCGAGATCGTCGAAGGCGCCCGGACCCTCGCCGGCGAAGACGCGCGCCAGATCGGCGGCCGTGATCTGCGCGCGCTTGTAGAAGGGCATCTCGAGCTCGTCGTAGCGAGCGACGTCGCGGTAGAGCGGGAGCTCCGCGAGAGAACGCACGAGACGTTCGGCGGAACGTCCCGAGGCGGCGACCACGGATTCGAAGCGGTCGTCGTGGCACCGGCCGAGCCAGTCGCCGAGCTCCCGCCACGCCTGCGCGTAGAGCGACATCAGCTCGACGACCTCGGGATCGACGAGCTCCTGACCGAGCAATCGCGCCAGCGATTCGGGGGTCGCGTCGCGGAGCCAGGCCCCGGTCCACGGATCGCCCGCCTCGACCGACTCGCGGCAGGCCGTGGCGATCGAGCGATAGCCCGAGAGTCCCGCGCGCTTCTTCAGGACCGGAAACCAGCCCGAGCCGAAGTTGATGGCGTCGAGGGCGATCGTGAAGGCGAGGGCGCGTTCGGCATCGCCCGCGAAGTCGTGCATCGGATCGAGGTCTTCCCAGGTCTCGGGCGCCGCGGCGAGGTCTCGCGCGAATGCCTCGAGCCGCCCGGAGTCGATCCGCACGTCGCGTGCCCGGCGCGTCACCTCCGCGGCGGCCCGGCGGATCTGCCCGAAGAGAGAATCGCCGGTCTGCGGATCGGAACGGCTCAACCTCGATCCCTCCCGAGCGCGACGGGCGCGACCAGTCGCGCGGCCGGGCGAAGCGCGACGACGCGACCCTGCGCGAGCGGGACGGTGACCGCCGGCGAGAGGACGCGCAACGCCGCGGGGAGACATTCGATTCGCAGCGGCAGGGCGAGGCCGCCCTCGCCGTCGATCTCCGCGGTCGTCTCGTCCGTCTCGGGAATCAGGCGGACGGAGCGGGCCGAGTGGAACGAGACCTGGGGATGCCGGCCGTGGCGACCGACGTAGAAGGCCGGGAGGTTCGCGAGGAGCTCCGGCCGCGAGAGACCCCGGGCGAGCACGACCTCGAGCCGCCCGTCGTCGAGGGCGGCCTCGGGGGCGACCCGCATGCCCGCCCCGAAATAACATCCGTTGGCGGCGACGAAGAGCGAGATCGGACCCGCGTGGATCCGCTCGCCGTCGACCTCGACCGACGCCTCGAAAGGGCGGTGGGACAGAACCGCCGAGACGGCGCCGAGCAGGAATCCGGCGCGGGGCCCGAGTCGCGGCGAGAGACGATCGACGCGGCGCACCGTGTCGCTCGAGAGACCCGCACTGACCTCGTTGGCGAAATAGCGGACGCTTCGGTCGGCGCCCCGTCCGCCCGACTCGACGCGGCCGACGTCGAGCAGGCGCAGATGCCCCGCCGCGATCACCTCGAGCGCGGCATCGATCTGCCGCGGCAGCGCGAGGGTCCGCGCGAGGTCGCAGCCCGATCCGACCGGGAGGATGCCGAGCGCGGGTCGGGAGGCCGCCCCCGTCGCAGCGCCGGCCGCCGGCCCTGGCGCCGTCATGAGCCCCGACACCACCTCGCCGACCGTGCCGTCCCCGCCCGCGACCAGGATCCGCGCCACACCACGCGCCGCGGCCTCCGCCGCCAGGCCGATCGCATCGCCCGGCCCCGCCGTCGTCGCGACGGAGAGCGGCCCGCAATGGACCTCGGCCCGCGCGACGAGGCCCTCGGCGAGGCGCCCCGCCGAACCCCGTCCGCTGGCCGGGTTCAAGATCAGCAGCGTTTCCGACTTCACGCGGCGACGGTACCGAACTCGTCCGTCCCCGAAGCTTCCCAAGGAATCCGGATCGGCAATCCGGCTCGAAGGGATATCCTCGCGCCATGCCCTCCTGGCTCGCCCGACTCGCTCTCGCCGCCGCCCTCGTCGCGACCCTGCTCGCGGTCGGTCATTGGCTGCGCACGCAGCTCGGCATCGAGATCAGCGTCGAGGCGCTCCGCGCGCTGACCCAGGACATGGGGGCGTTCGCGCCCCTGCTCTTCGTCTTCATCGTGGCCGGGCGGGCGCTGCTCTGGCTGCCCTCGCAGGTGGTGCTGATTGCGGCGGGGCTCTGCTTCGGAACCGGCCTCGGCTCGCTCGTCGGCGGCGCGGGGCTCATGATCTCCGGCATCTTCCTGTTCCTGCTCGCGCGGCACGCGGGACGCGAGGCGATCGAGGGACGCGTGGGGCCGAAGGGCAGGGCGCTGCTCGCGTTCACGTCGAAGCGGCGCGGCGCGGTGACCCTCGCGCTGGCCTCGGGCTATCCGCTCTCGCCGCTCTCGCCGATCCAGGCGGGCGCGGGGCTGACCGCCATGCCGCTCTCGAGCTTCGTCGTCTCGGCCTTCGCCGGCGGGACGCTGCGCGCCTCGACCTACGCCTTCTTCGGCGACGCGATGCTCGATCTCGACGGGCGACAGATCGCCGGCGCGATCGCCCTGCTCGTCGCGCTGCTGCTCCTGCCGCTCGCGACGCCGAACGGACGCCGCTTCCTCGCCGCGCTCTTCGCCCGGACCGACGAAACGAGCTAGCTCTGCGCGCGCAGCAGGTTGAGCGCCGAGCCCGCCTTGAACCAGCCGATCTGCTCGTCGTTCAGCGTGTGTGCGAGCTCGAAGCGGTACTCGCTGCCGTCCGCGCGGTGCAGGATCGCCTGGATGCGCTTGTCCGGGGCGATCCGGTCGAGGCCGACCAGCGAGATCCGATCGGTCTCGCCGATCTTGTCGTAGTCCGCGGGGTCGACGAAGGTCAGCGGCAGGACGCCCTGCTTCTTCAGGTTCGACTGGTGGATGCGCGCGAAGCTCCGCACGATCACCGCCGCCGCGCCGAGGTGGCGCGGCTCCATCGCCGCGTGCTCCCGCGACGAGCCCTCGCCGTAGTTCTCGTCGCCGACGACGACCCAGCGAAGCCCCCGCGCCTTGTAGTCGCGCGCGACCTTCGGGAAGGACTGGCCCTTCTCGCCCGTCAGCTGGTTGAGGCCGGTGCCGGCCTCGCCCGTGTAGGCATTGATGGCGCCGATGAACATGTTGTCGGAGATGTTGTCGAGATGGCCGCGGAACTTGAGCCAGGGGCCGGCCATCGAGATGTGGTCGGTCGTACACTTGCCCTTCGCTTTCAGCAGGATCGGGAGCTTCTCGTAGTCCCGGCCGTCCCAGCGCGCGAAGGGCTCGAGCAGCTGCAGCCGATCGCTCTTCGGATCGACGGCCACCTTCACGGAACCGCGCTTCTCCTTCGCCGGCGGCGCCTCGTAGCCGGCATAGCTGATGACGAAGCCCTTGGAGGGGATCTCCGGCGCCGGACCGGGGGGCGCGAGCTTGAAGCGGCTGCCGTCGGCCGCCTCGATCTCGTCCTTCATGGGATCGAAGTCGAGCCGGCCGGCGAGCGCGTAGGCGACGCAGATCTCGGGGCTCCCGATGAAGGAGAGGGTCGCGGCGTTGCCGTCGTTGCGCTTCGGGAAGTTGCGGTTGAACGAGGAGAGGATCGAGTTCGCCTCGCCGGACTTCACGTCGTCGCGCTTCCACTGCCCGATGCAGGGGCCGCAGGCGTTGGCGAGCACCGTCGCGCCGATCGCTTCGAGCGCCTCCTTCTGCCCGTCCCGCGCGACCGTGCCGTCGACCTGCTCCGAGCCCGGCGTGCACCAGAGCTGGGTCTTGATCTTCGCCCCGCGCTTGCTCGCCTGGCGCGCGACGTCGGCGGCGCGCGAGAAGTCCTCGTAGGAGGAGTTCGTGCAGCTCCCGATGAGGGTCGAGGAGAGGTTCAGCGGATAGCCGTTCTTCTTCGCATCCTCGGCCATGCGCGAGACCGGGCGCGCCAGATCGGGCGTGTGCGGGCCGACGATGTGGGGCTCGAGCTTCGAGAGGTCGATCTCGATGATCTCCTGGAAATAGCCGTCGGGATTCGCGAGCACGTCCGCGTCGGGCGTCAGCAGCTCGCGGTGGGCGCTCGCGAGATCGGCGAGCTCGCCGCGCTCGGTGGCCTTCAGGTAGATCGCCATCCGCTCGTCGTACGGGAACATCGAGGTCGTGGCCCCGAGCTCGGCGCCCATGTTCGTGATCGTCGCCTTGCCGGTGCACGAGAGCGACGAGACGCCTTCGCCGAAATACTCGACGATGCGGTTGGTGCCGCCCTTCACCGTCAGCAGCTCGCAGACCTTGAGGATCACGTCCTTCGGCGACGCCCAGCCCGAGAGCTTCCCGGTGAGGTGCACGCCGATCACGTGCGGATAGAGCACCTCCCACGGAAAGCCCGCCATCACGTCGACGGCGTCGGCGCCGCCGACGCCGGCCGCGAACATGCCGAGGCCGCCGGCGTTCGGGGTATGCGAGTCGGTGCCGATCATCATGCCGCCGGGGAAGGCGTACTTCTCGAGCACGACCTGGTGGATGATGCCGGCGCCCGGGCCCCAGAAGCCGATGCCGTAGCGGGCCGAGCAGGTCCGCAGGAAGTCGTAGACCTCCGCGTTGGTCGTCCGCGCCGTCGCCATGTCGGCGACCGCGCCCTTGCGCGCCTCGATCAGGTGATCGCAGTGGACCGTCGACGGCACGGCGGTCTCGTCGCGACCCGCCTGCATGAACTGCAGCATCGCCATCTGGGCCGTCGCGTCCTGCATCGCCACGCGATCGGGCCGCAGCAGGAGGTAGGACTCGCCCGCGACGAGGTCCTGGCCCTTCGCGTCGTCGAGATGACCGAAGAGGATCTTCTCCGCGAACGTGAGCGGTCGGCCCAGGCGCTTGCGGACGACCGCGAGGTTTTCCTGGGTCCGCGCGTAGGATTTGCGGACGAGATCGGGCGTCGTTTCGATCGCGGTCATGCTTCCCTCCCTGCCTTGCGAGCGGGTGTTCCAGGCGCGCTGCGCGGGACCGGAGAGCGACGGCTCTCGAGCGCGACGCGCGCGTCAGGCGATGTCGGTTTCGGCGGAACCCGACATTAGCGCGGCCGCCCTGGGGCTACATGATTGATTGAACGATCAGGCGAAGACTCCCTCGCCCCCGACGACCGGGCCCGAACGAGCGCCCGGGCCCTCCGCGCTCAGGAACCGGGCGCGGGGGCGAGCTCGCCGAAGAGCAGCACCGCCGAGCGCATCGCCCGCGCGAAATCGGCGAGATCCAGGCTCTCGTTCTCGCCGTGCGCGTTGCAGATCGGATCCTCGAGACCCAACAGGAGGGCCGGCACACCGCCCAACACCTCGGCGAAGGGCGCCACGAAGGGGATCGACCCGCCACAGCCGACGTAGACGGGCTCGCGCCCATAGCCCGCTCGGAGCGCGCGCCGGGCCGCCTCGAAGGCCGGACCGGAAGGCTCGACCCGCCAGCCGCCCACCGCCTCCCGCGCCTCGACCCGGACCTCGACGCCCCAGGGCGGATCCGCGGCGAGGACGGCGACGACCCTGGCCCGCATCGCCTCGGGATCCTGTCCCGGCGCGATCCGGACGCTGACCCGGGCTGCCGCCTCGGCGATCAGCTGGTTCGCGGCCCGGCCGAGGGGCACCCCTTCGAGTCCGATCAAGGAGAGCGCCGGGCGATTCCAGAGGCGGTCGTAGATCTCCGAGCCGCCGCCGCCGATGAAGGCGGCCGACGGCACCATCCCCACGTCCGCGCGGAAGCCCGCCTCGTCGATCGGCAGCGCCTCGAGGCGCGCCCGCTGGACCGGCGTGAGCGGTGCACAGCCCGCGGCAAAGTCGGGAATCGCGACGTTCCCGTCCGCGTCCCAGAGCCGCGCGAGGATGCGCGCGAGGGCGCTCGTCGCGTCGGGCACCGGGCCGCCCCACATCCCGCTGTGGACCGGATGATCGAGGGCGCGCACGCGGACGTCGACGTTCAGGATCCCGCGCAGGCTCGTCGTGATCGAGGGCAGGCCGGTCGCGAGATTCGCCGTGTCCGACAGGACGATGACGTCGGCCGCGAGGCGCTCGCGGTGGCGACGCAGGAAGGCCTCGAGATGGGTGGAGCCGATCTCCTCCTCGCCCTCGACGATCAGCTTGAGGTTCACGGGCGGCCGCTGGCCGCTCTCGAGCCAGGCGCGCAGGGCGCCCGCGAAGACGACGATGCCGGCCTTGTCGTCGACGACGCCGCGACCGTAGAGCCGCCCGGCCTCGCCCTCGCCCGCGACACGCGTCGGCTCGAAGGCCGGGCTTCGCCAATGGCTCTCGCGGCCCGGGGGCTGGACGTCGTGATGGGCGTAGAGGAGCAGCGTCGGAGCGCTCGGACCGGCGCCGAGCCACTCGCCGAGGACGTAGGGATGCGCGTCGTCGAGGGTCAGGAGGTCGACCCGCTCGAAGCCCGAGGCCGCGAGCAGCCGCGCGACGGCTTCGGCGCTGCGGAGGACCTGTGCCGCGGGGAACCCATCCGCCGAGACGCTCGGGATCCGCGCGAGCTCGATCAGCTCGTCGATGCGGCCCTCGAGGTTCCGCTCGAGCCAGGCGAGCGCGGAGGCGACGCCCGGCGGCTTCGCGTGCGGCGCTGCGTCTTCCGATCGGATCGCATCCGGCCTGGTCGCGGTCAATCCTCTCTCCTCCCTCGTCCCTCCGCGCGGCGTGCGTCGGTGCCGTCGGGGCCGAGACGGGCGGATCATACCCGCAGGTGGCGCGGAACGCGGGGGCGGCGCGCGGCGACGAAGGAGGGGCGCCGCATTCGGTGGCACGGGTCGACACCCGATGGCGCCTGCGACACGCTTGGCCCGTCCGCGACCGCCCGGAGCGCCTCCGGACGCGGACCTCGACCGAGAGTCGCCTCGAAAACGGGCACGGGAAACGAATCGAGGCTCGCGAGGTTCTGAGGATCGGCCGAAGGGTCCGATCGACGCTCCAGGGACCCGATAAAGGATCAAAATGACTGCTCGCCGTCCGTCCTCCAGCTTCTCGCGTCTCCGCCCGATCGCCCGCTCCCTCGTCGTCGCGTTCGCCCTGGGCCTCGTCCTCGGCCTGGCTCCGGTCGGCGGTCTCGCCCCGCGCGCGCAGGCGGAATCCGCGAGCCCGCCCGCGGCGGTGAGCCCGACGGCGAGCTCGCCGGTGCCGACGATCGAGGCGTTCCACGCCGGACTGCTCGACATCATGAAGAGCGCGAAGACGCTCGGTTTCCAGGGCCGCATCGAGAAGCTCGAGCCCCTGATGGCGCGGACCTTCGACCTCGACTTCATGGCGAGCAAGACCGTCGGTCGACACTGGGCGACCCTCTCGCCCGCCGACCAGAAGCGCTGGGCCGAGACCTTCACCCGCTTCACCACCGCGAACTACGCCGGCCGCTTCAAGGGCTTCACCGGCGAGGAGTTCGTCACCCTCGGCGTCGACGAAGCCGCCCACGACACCCGCCTCGTCCGCACGAAGATCGTCGTGCCGAACGAGGAGGCCGTCGAGCTCAACTACCGCGTGATCCAGCGCGACGGCAGCTGGAAGGTGATCGACGTGTTCCTGAACGGGAAGGTGAGCGAGCTCGCCCTGCGGCGCTCGGAGTACGCGTCGGCGCTGAACCGTGACGGGTTCGAGCAGCTCGTCGCCTCGGTCGAGACCAAGATCGCCGACCTGAAGAGCAAGGGCGGAAGCGACGGCTGAGCCGCCGCGAGGCGTTCGCCCCGGCCGAGGCTCAGGGCGCGGCGTTCTCGCCGGGCTCGGCGCTCGTGCGATGGCCGGGGCGGCGCTGCCAGATGTGACCGACGCGATCCTGGTAGTACCCGCTCCGCATCGCGGCGTAGTAGTCGACGCTGCTGCTCTCGAGATCCTTGAGCCGCGCGAAGTTCCGGTCGCGGAGCGTCAGCCCGGAGCTGCCGCCGTAGATCAGGATCGCCCCCGGACTCTGCATGATGACCGGCCCGAGCGTCACGTTCATGGGGCCGAGGATGTAGTAGGTCGGCTGGAAGAATCCGTCGATGAACGCGCCGAAGCCGTCGCGCACGTTCGATGGACCGAGGATCGGCAGCAGCAGATAGGGCCCGCTCGGCGTCCCCGCGAGCGCCAGGGTCTGCCCGAAATCCGACTCGTGGCCGGGGAGCCCGATCCTCTCGGCGACGTCGAAGAGGCCGACGACGCCGACGGAGGTGTTGATGACGAGCCTCGCGCCGGTCGTGCCCGCGTCCTTCCACTCGAGCTGGAGACAGTCGTTCACGAGCGTCTTGGTCGAGCCCAGATTCAGGAAGAAGCGGGAGATCGCGTTGCGCGCAGGCTTCGGGACGACGAACTGATAGGCCTCGGTGACGGGATCGAGGATCCATTTGTCGACCTGGCGATTGAACGCGAGCACGCCCCGGTTCGTCGACTCCAGCGGATCGGGATAGCTCCCGGGCGCCGACTCCAGATCCTCGTCGAACTCCTCGTCGAAGAGCGGATCCGGTTCGGCGACCTCGGCCTTCTGGCTCCGCGCCGAATCCGGCGCAGCGACGACGAGCCACGCCGCCACGAGCATCCGAAGAACGAGCGCCGCGCCGATCCGGCACGAGCGCGTCCCGATGCCGGGTCCCGCCGGTCGAATTCGGCGCATCGCTGCCGTCACGGGACCGCTCTCCGCGACCGGGCCACGGACCCCGCGGGCCAACTCGTTCGATCCCGCCTCATCCGGCGCCCCCCTCGACGTCAGACTCTATCGCGGTCCCGCGCGAAGATCCGACGTCGTCGACCGAGCGACGCTCTCGACACGCGCGTGGGCCTTCGGCCCTCGGCGACGCGATCGACCATGACAGCCCGAGACGGCATGCGGTAGGTTTCGGCACCCCTCGTCGCCAGACTTTACGCTGTGAACCGATCACCGCGGCCATCCGCGGATCGGAATCGAGCGGAGACGCGAGGGGCGGGACGGCGCAGACGTCCGGAAGATCCCCCGAGACCGATCGAAAAAGAGCGAACGGAGCCGCCCGGACGAACCCCGGGCGAAAGTCTGGGTCGGAGTCTTTACGCTGGGCGACCGAAGCCCGATCGTAGGCGACGCGGAATGGTCGAACCGGGCGGGCCCGAAGGAGAGAGCTTGGACGTCTTCCAGAAGTGCAGGGATTTCACGCGCGCCCGGGACGCGCGGGCCGCCGGCCACTATCTGATGTACCGCGAGATCGCGTCGCCCCAGGACCCGGTCGTCACCATGAATGGCCAGAAGGTCATCATGCTCGGCTCGAACAACTACCTCGGGCTCACGAGCCACCCCAAGGTCAAGGAAGCCGCGATCCGCGCGACGGAGAAGTACGGCACGGGCTGCGCCGGCTCCCGCCTGCTGAACGGCACCCTCGACATCCACGTCGCCCTCGAGCGCCGGCTCGCGAGCTTCATGAAGCGCGAGGCCTCGCTGATCTTCTCGACCGGCTACGGCGTCAACATCGGCGTGCTCTCCTGCCTGCTCTCCCGCCACGATCTGGCCTTCCTCGACGCGATGGACCACGCCTCGATCATCGACGGCGTCCAGCTCTCCTTCGGCAAGTCGTACAAGTTCCGCCACAACGACCCTGCGGATCTCGAGAAGAAGCTCCGCCTCGCGGACCCCGACAAGGGCAAGCTGATCGCGATCGACGGCGTCTTCTCGATGGAGGGCGACATCGCCCCCCTCCCCGAGATCGTTCGCCACAAGAATGCGTACGGCGCGCGCCTGTTCGTCGACGAGGCCCACAGCCTCGGCGTCTTCGGCGCGAACGGCCGCGGCATCTGCGAGCATTTCGGTCTCGAATCCGAGGTCGACCTCGTGATGGGCACCTTCTCGAAGTCCCTGGCCACCGTCGGCGGCTTCGTCGCCGGCACGGCCGAGGTCATCGACTACATCCAGCACAACGCCCGCGCCCAGATCTTCACCGCCGCGATCCCGCCCGCCGCGGTCGCGGCGGTCGACGCCGCGCTGACGATCCTCGAGTCCGAGCCGGATCGACGCGCGCGCCTCTGGGAGAACACGGAGTACATGCGCAAGGAGCTGCAGGGCCTCGGCTTCCAGACCTGCGGCTCGCAGTCGCCCGTGATCCCGCTCCTGATCGGCGAGGATGCGGCGACCTTCCAGATGGCGAAGCGGCTCCAGGACGAGGGCGTCTTCGTCAATCCCGTGATGACGCCCGCCGTACCGCCGGGCCAGGGGCTGATCCGGACGTCCTACATGGCGACCCACAAACGCGAGCATCTCGACCAGGCGCTCGGCGCCCTCGCGAAGGTCGGCCGCGAGCTCGAGGTCATCTAGCGCCCGCGCGTCTCGTCGCCCGGGCCGTCAGGCCCGAGCCGGATCCGGCCGATCCATTCGTTCGCGAACTGCCGGGCCACACGACCCGAGCGCCCCCCGCGCTCGAGCGCATGGCGGAGCGCCGCTTCGCGCGCCGCATCGTCGAGGCCGGCGACGCCTTCCTTCGCGAGCCAATGGCTCACGATCTCGAGGTAGGTGTCCTGGTCGCAGGGATAGAAGCCGAGCACCAGACCGAAACGGTCGGCGAGCGCGAGCTTCTCCTCGAGCGCCTCGCCGAGGTGGAGCTCGCCCGACGCGTCGAGCCGTGCCTCGCGATTTTCCGCCATCGTCTCGGGCAGCAGATGTCGGCGATTGCTCGTCACGACGACGCAGACGCGGGCGGGCCGTGCCTCGACGCCCCCTTCGAGAGAGGCCTTCAGCTCGCGAAAGCCGAGCTCGCTCGTACCGAACGAGAGGTCGTCGCAGTAGACGAGGAAGGCGTAGCGATCGGGCGCGGGGCGCGTGATCCGGTGCAGGGCGGCGAGCAGCTCCGGAAGCGCGGCGAGATCGTTGCGATCGACCTCGATGAGCCGCAGTCCGCGGGGCGCGTGGCGCGTCAGCAGCCCGCGAACCGCGGAGGATTTGCCCGTTCCTCGCGAACCGAACAACAGGACGTCGTTGAAGGGGAGCCCGGCGAGCAGCTGGCGCGTGTTGCGGTCGAGGGCCTCGATCGCCGGCGCGACGCCGATCAGGTCGTCGAGGTCGAAGCGGGCGACGGACTCGATCGCTTCGAGGCGGCCGAGGCCGCGGCCGACGCGCCAGCGGAAGGCCGTGTGGGCCGCGAGCTCTTCGAGGCCGGGCGTGCGGCCGGCGAAGGCGGAGAGGAGTCGACCGAATCCTTCGAGGAGCGGGTCGAGTCGGACGAGCAGGCGATCGAGGACGTCGGACATGCGCCTCGCATTGTAGACTCTTCCGATGCCGAACGACGAAGGTCAGGGGCGAGGCGCCGCGATCGGCCTCTGCGGATCCTGCCGCCACCACCGCGAGCAGGCGAGCCGGCGCGGGAGCGTCTTCCACCGCTGTGCCCGGGCGGACCTCGATCCCGACTTCCCCCGCTACCCGCCTCTGCCCGTGCGCCGCTGTGCAGGCTACGAGCCGACCACACCGGGCACCCCCGACGACGCGCGCTGAGCCCTCGGCCCCGATCGGCGCCTTCAGCCCGTTCGAAGCGGATGCTCCAGCAGCGTGAAGGCCTCCTCGAGGATGCGGTAGGTGAGCCCCCAGACGAAATGACGCCCCGGCTCGCCGACGACGATCGCCGGGAATGGGCGATCGGGGAGCTCGCGGAGGGTATAGGTCGTTCGGCGCGCTTCGTTTCGGAGCTCCGCCAGGGGAAACCAGAAGGCCGAGCGGACCTCGCCGAGGTCGAGGGCGAGATCCTGGTCCTCCGCGAGATGGAAGGCGTGGGCCGAGACGATCATGGGCCGGGGCGCACCGGAACGCCCCGTCAGATCACAGAGATGACCGAGGTACTCGGCCCGGGAGAGCTCGAGCCCGACCTCCTCCCGCGTCTCGCGACAGGCCGCCGTGCGGGGCGAGTCGTCGCCGATCTCGAGGCGGCCACCGGGAAAGGCCATGTGGCCCGACCACGGATCGTCCGGCCGCATCGCGCGCTCGATGAAGAGCACCTCCGCGCCGGCGCTCCCCTCGCGCAGCACCATCGCCACGGCCGCATGGACGGACGCCGCGGCCTCCGGCCCGGAGACCGACCTTCGCGACAGACCCGTACGCAGGCGCTCGATCCTCACGGAGACCCAGCTTAGCGACTCCGCGCGGCGCGCGGCGGCTGCGTTCGCAGCAGCGCAGTCCCCCTCCTGCTAGGCTGCTCGATCTCATGGATGTCCTGGACCTCACGCGCGAAGCCCGACCCGAAGCCCGGCGCCTCCTCCAGCTGGCTCGCGAGGATCGCCGCGCCGCCGAGAAGGCGCTCGGCGACCTGTCGCCCGAGCGCCAGGCGGCGCTGCTCCTCGACACCTCGCTCCCCATCCGCCGCCAGCTGATCGAGCTCCTGCCGGATCCCGAGTCGGTGATCCCGCTGCTGCCCGAGGCCGAGTTCTGTTACACCTGCCGCACCATCGGCCTCGAGGATGCGAGCTGGCTCCTCGCGCTCGCGACCAACGAGCAGCTCGTCGCCTGCTTCGATCTCGACGTCTGGCGCGGCCTGCGCCTCGACCTGGCCCGCCTCGATGGCTGGTTCGCCGCCCTCGCCGAAGCGGACGACGAGACGCTCGCTCGCGCCGCGCAGTCGATCGACGCCGAGCTGCTCGTGCTCTACCTGCGCGAGCACGTCGAAGTCTCCATGAAGCCGAGCCCCCAGGACGATCCCGACTGGTCGCCCCCCGATCAGTCGCAGACGCTCGAGGGCCAGTTCTATTTCGTCGCCCGCAATCCGGCCGACGACATCGCCCCGCTGCTGCGGCTGCTGCACGCGCTCTTCCAGGCCGACTACTGGCTCTATTTCCGGGCGATCCAGGGGGTCGTCGAGGAGCTGGTGCCGGAGATGGAGGAGTGGGCGCTGCGCTGGCGGACGGGACGCATGGAGGATCTCGGCTTTCCGAGCTGGGACTCGGCCATGCGGATCTACGGCTTCCTCCGCCCCGAGAAGCTCGCGGAGGTACCGAAGGAGCCGCCGGTCCTCGATCTCGAGGGCTACGGCCTGCCCGCCTGGACGTCGACACTGCCGGCGGCCCGCGCCGAGGAGCGCGCGCTGTTCCGCGCGATCCGCGAGCTCGCCCCCCACGAACGAGGCGGCGTCTTCAACGCGCTGATCGCCCTCGCCAACCACGTCGCCGTCGCCGATCGCATGGCCCTCGGCGACCCCGAGTCCCTCCCGCGCGCGGTCGACAAGGCCACCCGCTACGCGAGCGACGGCCTCGAGCTCCTCGCCCGGGAGAACGATCTCACGCTCGAGGAGGGGCTGCGACGCGTTCCGCTCGAGCGCCTCTTCCGGGTCGGCATCAATCTCGACCGGGATGCGGCCCTGCCCGCGCCGATCGAAGACGACGAGCAGAACGCGTCGTCCGAGCTCGAGACGGACCCCGGCGACCCGTCCTGACGAGATCCGGCCAGGTCCCGAACGCAGAGAGGCCCGCCAGCATCGCTGCGGGCGGGCCTCGTCCTGGCCATCTCGCCGTACGGCGACGGCCCTAGAGGTCGACGGCCTTCAGGGTCTTGCGCTTGTTACCCTGGGCTCGCTCTTCCGCGATCTTGATCAGGTTGCGCACCGCGCCGTCGAGGGCACCGTAGAACTCGCTGCCCACGTTGCACTTCTTGGTCGCCGCCTTGACGCGCGACTTCGAAATGATCAGATCGCCCGTCTTCGCCTTCTTCG
>JBIPOQ010000189.1:0-6770 GCA_044379055.1 Myxococcota bacterium | reverse complement strand
CCCGGGGTCGTCGTGCTCGTTCCCTTCGCGGCTTTCGCCCTCGTGCGAGGCTTCGACGCGGTGCGCGCGAAAGAAGGGCGCTGGCTCGTCGGCGCCTGCGCGGCGCTCGCGGTCCTCGTCGCCCTCGTCCACCTCCCGCTCGAGTCCTCCGAAGGGCGGATGCACATGGCCTGGTACAACCTCGGCAACAAGTACCGCGAGCTCGAGCGCTGGGACGAGGCGATCGAGGCCTATCGCCGATCGCTCGCGCTCGTCCCGGGCGCGGTCTCGACCCACAACAATCTCGCCCTCGCCTACGAGCTCGGCGGCCGTCGCGAGGAGGCGATCCGCGAATGGCAGATCGTGGCCGAGCTGGGTCGCCGCCAACGCGACCGCGGGCGCGTCGAGCGCGCCGAGCGCCATCTCGAGGCGCTCCGAGGCGCGACGACCTCGGACGCCGCCGCACCGACGGTCCCGCCGCCGGCCGAGTCCGCGCCGACACCCCCCTGATCCGTCCGCCCGATCCCCTCGCACGAAAAAAAACGGGCACCTTCTCGCGGCTCGCGGAAACGCACCCGGCGAACCCTTCAGGGAGTCTTCGCCCGCATGATCGCTTTCGCGCCCGCCTCGTCCCCGGACCCCGATGCCGAGCTCGTCCGCCGCCTGAAGGCCGGCGGCCCCGATGCCGGCCGCTGCTTCGACCGGCTCGTCGCGCGCCATGGCGCGCGCCTGCGCCGCCGCGCCGCGCGCATCCTCGGCGACGACGCCGAGGCCGAAGACATCGTCCAGGACGTCTTCACCAACGTCCACCGCTTCCTCGACCGCTTCACCCCCGACCGCCCCTTCAGCCACTGGCTGTCGGTCGTGACCCTGAACGCCTGCCGCATCGAGCTCCGCCGTCGCACCGCTCGCCTGCGCCGCCACGACGCCTTCGAAGCCGATCCGCTTCGCACGACCACCGCCGGGGCGCCGGGCGACCCGCTCCTGCGCGACGCTCTCGCGGCGGCCTTCGCCGCCCTCGACGCGCGCACGCGGGACTGCATCGTGCTGCGGGTGATCGAGGGGCTGTCGTACCAGGAGATCGGCCGGCGCTGCGGGCAGAGCGAGGCCGCGGTCAAGATGCGCGTGCTGCGGGGTCTCCGGGCGCTGCGCGCCCAGAACCCCCGGCTCGCCGAGTCGCCCCGCGCGGCACTCCTCGCCTAACGCGAAGGCGCGCCCTGCGAGGTCGGGCGGCCCTTGGGCGGCCCGCAGGCGTGACCGGCGCGGCGCAGGACCTCGCAGGCCGGGGGCAGGATCGGCAGCGCCTGCCCGGAGCGCGCGTTCACGACCCGGAAGAGCTCGCTGCGGGCGCGCTTCGCGTCGCCCGTGATTCCGGTCAGGACGGCGAGCGAGCCCGTCACGTGGGCCGCGGCGAGACTCGTCCCGCTCCCGAAGGCGAACGCGCTGCCGGGCACCGTCGACAACACCTCGACACCGGGCGCATAGAGCTCGACCCAGGGCCCCCGATTGCTCGAGCGGAAGAGCTTCCCGTCGCGGTCGATCGCCCCGACGCCGACGACGCTGGGATAGGCGGCCGGATAGCGGCGATCCTCGCGACCTTCGTTGCCCGCGGCGGCGACGACGACGAGCCCGAGCTCCTCGAGCCGCGCGACGCCGCGCTCGAGCAGCGGATTCGGGGGGCCCGAGAGCGAGAGATTCACGATCACGGCCTCGGCGTCGAAGGCGCGGTCGAAGCCCTGGAGCATCTGGTAGATCGTGCACTGCCCGCCTGCGCCGCCCTTCGGTGTGCAGACGGGAATCGAGACGATCCGCGCCTTCGGCGCGAGGCCGGCGATGCCGTAGCCGTTGTTCTCGGCGGCGCCGATCACGCCGGCCATCAACGTGCCGTGGACGCCGGCCTTGCTCTTCTCGTCGGTCGCGACGGCGAGGATGCGGCTCGGCGCGAGGTCGCGGTGGGCGAAGTCGGGGGCGGAATCGAGCAGCGCGACGCGCACCCCTTCGCCCGCGCCGAGGCTCCGCGCGTCGCGCACGCCGGCGAGGGCGAGGCCGTACTGGAGCGGGGCATAGGGGTCGGCGGCGGCGGGGCTCGCGGCGACGGTCGTGAGCTCGGCGGCGGCGCTCGCGTAGACGTCATTCGGGACGACGATGCCGGTATCGGGCACGACCGTGACGAGCTGATCGAGGGGCGTGCCGGGGGGACCGGTGACCCGGGCGACGGTGGCGCAGATGACGGGCGAGAAGAACGACTGGGCGATCGCTGCGCCGGGGCCGAGCTCGAAGTCGGTCGGGATCGCGCCGGCCGCGTTCTTGGGGAGCGCGAGCAGCGCCTCGCTTGCGAGACCCTTCGCCGCGGCGCCGCCCGCCTGCGCATCCGGATCCGCGGGCTCGTCGGACGCGGTCCCCGGCGCGGCGCCCGGCAGCGGTACGATCGAGCCGGGATCGCGCGCTTCCCCACCCGCCGTCGGGGCCTGGATGCCGGGATCGCGGACCGTTCGATCCGCCGCGAGCTCGACGATGCCCGTCGGTCCGGCCTCGAAGGGACCGCAGGGCGCCTCCGCCTCGGCGATAGCCGGCGGCGCGAGGAGCACGGCGAGCGCGCAAACGAGCGCCCCCGAAAAACGGGCGAGCGCCGACCCGACGAATCGGACGGCGCTCGGGTTCCGCGCGGTCGGATCCGTCATGGGACCGGCTCCGCAAAGATCGCGACGGGCGCATCCGGGGCGACGAGCCGGGCCGCGATCGCCGCGGCGTCCGCGGTGGTCGGGTCGCGGCCCTCGGCGGCCGACGGCAGGAGCCGCAGCCGGTACACGCCGAGATTGGTCGGTCCGGACACGATCTCGACGCCGAGCGATCGCAGGGTGCTCCAGAGCTGACGCGCCGAGACCGAGTCGCTGAAGACGACGTCGATCATCGGGCTCGCCTTCGCCGTCGTCTCCGGCGGGGCGCTCGCGAGCTGATAGGCGGCGGGATCGATCGACGCATCGGTCGCGTCCGCGCGCCGCCACTGCTCGAGGGAGGCGCCCCCGAGCCCCCCCGCGACGAGCAGGAGGATCGCCGCCGCCGCGGCCCAGAGGGGCGAGACCGCCCGATTCATCCCGCGACGCTCCGGCGCGGCCGGCCCCGCACGCCGCTCGGGGCGCTCGAATCGGAGCGCCTCGTCTGCCCGGTCGCGGCCGGCGCTCGTGGCCTCGCCGCCGACCCGGTCCCCGTTCATCTCGTCGGCATCCGCTTCGAGCTCCGAGCCGGGATCGAGGACCCAGCGCTCGATGCGCCCCATGTCCTCGACCGAGAGCCCGCGTCCGCGGGAGATCGGGATCACCGTCGCCCGCTCGCTCCGGCCCTCGTCCTCGATGCGCGCCGTGATCTCGTCGAAGAGCCGGTCGCGATCCGGGAGCTCGATGTCCTCGAAGGCCCAGGGCTCGCCCGCGACGAGATCGAGCTCCGATCGGCAATCGCCACACTGGGCCGCGTGGGCCTCGACGACGCCGCGCTCCCGAGCGCTGAGCCCGCCATCCGCATACCACGGGATCCAGGCGAGGACGTCTTCGGGACAGCGCGCGCGGCGGGCCTCTCGGGTCGGATCGTGCGCCATGTCGTGCTCCCCCTTTCGCCGGGCAGCACGCTGCCGGGCTCCCCCTTTGCCGGCGTCTCCCCCGAGACGCTTCCCCGAAGCCGTCGGACCTAATGCCGCCCGTCGTTCACGCCGAGCATCCGCCGAAGACTCCGCCGCGCGCGGGACACGCGCGTCTTGACCGTATCGCGCGAGATCCGTTGGCGACTCGCGATCTCCTCGGGCTCGAGTCCTTCGATCACCGCCAGCTCGAGCGCCTCCCGTTGATCGCGCGGCAGGCGTTCCATCGCCTCGACCACGCGGCGCAGATCGTGGCGGGCTCCCATCTGGGTCGCCGCCGACCTCGATTCCGGGACTCGGGAGATCACTTCCTCCCCCGCCGACACCACCCGCGAGCGCTTGAATCGCTGCTGCCCGCGAGCCGCCTCGAGCGTCTTGAAGCGGGCAATCCCGAAGATCCAGGTCGACACCCGCGCCTCGCCGCGGAACTGCGCCGCCTGGGTCCAGACTTCGAGGAAGACGTCACTCGTCAGCTCCCGCGCGAGCTCCCGATCCCCCACCCGCCTCTGGATAAAGACGAAGACCCGCGGAAAGTAACGATCGAACAGGGCCCGAAAGGCCTCCGCGTCCTGCTTGCGGGCGACAGCCCGGAGCCAGCGTCCGTCCTCCCCTTCCGGGGCCGAGGCCGGATCGCTCATCGAGCCTAGTTCGGCGCCCGCGGGGGGCGGACACCGGGGGAGACCGGCGGGACCTCGACGACCGTCGACGTTCGCAAGCCGCAGCCGGAGCCGGGCTGGTCGCAGGGGCCGGGCCGAATGAGCGCGCGCGCGGTCGGCGGCTGCGGCGGCTGGACCCCGGCCGGCGGGCCCGCGGCGACGTCGCGGGGATCGAAGAGGGACGAGACGGGACCGGTCACCGGATAGGCCGAGGCGTCGGCGCGGGCCTGCCCCGCCGCCCGCGGCTCGGCACAGCGCCCGGGCGGCGCGACCGCGGGACGCGCCTCCGCCGCCCGCGCCGGTCCAGCAGCGAGCGCGATCCAGAGAGCCAGGAAAGCCGTCGCGATCGATCGATTCATCGCCTCATCCTACCAGCTCGCGGCGCGCGCGGCGCATCCCGATCGCTGCTTTTCCGGCGCGGGCGCGCGGCGCGACCCGCCCTCCCGCGATCGGGAGCGCGCCGCCCGAGGCCCCGCGCCTAGCCGCCCCAGCCGATCCGCAACGAGAGGCCGAACAGATCCCGGGTGTAGTCGAACACGTCCGCCGTCGAGCGATTTCGCGTGCGACTCCAGCGGGCCGAGAGGAGCACATGCTCCCCGAATGCGCGTTGCAGCTGGACCCGGACCCCGGTCTCCTGCTCGCGGCGCGCGCGATGGTCGAGGAAATAGGCGGTGTCGGGCAGATCCGACACGTCGGACGGATCCGGGAAGACGGTGCGGTTGGCGTAGGGGACGTACGCATGACGGCCGCGAACCGAGAGCTCGATCGCGAGCGGCAGGCGGATCCCGGCGGCGAGCTCGAGCTGATGGCGTTGGTGGTCGTATTCCCGGCCCTGGGAGAGGTAGATCTGGTAGCGGTAGCCGCCCTCGACCCAGGGCATGAGCAAGCCGGGGATCGGAAGCTCGGGCAGGGGCTGGCGGTGGATCAGGTTCACGATCGGACCGAAGCCGTCGCGATTCGTCGCCCCGACCTCGTCGACACCCGCCGGGCTGCAGGGCGAACAGCCCGGAACCCCGACGTCGGCGACCGCGAGATCGCGCCGCTCGTAGAGGTAGTCGTCGAGGCCGATCCCGGCCGAGAGCGTCGTCGCGCCGCCGCCCTGCCAGGGCTTGAGGAGCGACGTCGTCCAGAGATGACTGACGACGAAGGGATGGCTCGTCGCATCGATCCACGCGACGTCGGCGTCGTATTGCAGGCGCAGCGTGCTCTGCTGCCAGCCGAGCGCCCGGTCGAGCCAGAGCGTCGCGCCGGGCGCCTGGGTATCGAAGCGCTCGAATTCGTCGTTCTCGGACCCCGCATAACGGAGCGACGTGCCGGCACTCCAGGCCCCGCGCCGCAGCCAGAGGGCCCCGACGTCCGCGAACCAGTAGCCGCGCACGTCGCTGTCGTCGGAGATTTCGCCCGGCCGCCCGACGCCTCGGCCGCGCAGCAGTGCGTTGTCGTCCGCCTCGAAGCCGATCTCGAGGGACGCCCAGACGGGGATCTCCTCCGCGGCGTCGAGGCTCGCGATCGAGCGCGCGGCCTGCTCCGCCCAGGCGGAGCCCGAATAGCCCTCGACGATCTGCTCGTAGCTCTGCCGTGCCCGCGCCCGGTCGTCGCTCTTCTGCTGGGCCCGCGCGAGGAAGAAGGACGCCATCGGCTCCACCGAATCGTCGGCATGCGCCGCCGCCGCCGAGAGCCGATCGATCGCCTTCGCCGCGTCCCCGCGATCGAGCGCCACGAGCCCCGAGTAGAGCAGCCACTCCGCCGACTCCGCCCGTCGCGCATCGCCGGCCGCCGCACGCTCGAGCGCGGCCTCGGCCGCGTCGAGCTGGCCCTGGTGGTAGTGGGCCTCCGCGAGGTGCAGGTCGAGCGCGGGCGCCTCGGGCTCGAGAACGCGAGCGGCCTCGAGCGCCTCGACGGCGAGCTCGAAGCGCTTCGAGCGGAGGGCACACTCGCCCGTCAGCCTCTCGAGCTCCGCGTCGGTCGCCGGCCGGGTGCGAAGCGGCAGAAGCGTCTCGAGCGCCGCTTCACAGCGACCGTCCCGGGCGAGCGAGAGTCCGAGGTCACGGTCGTCCGCGGAAGCGATCCCCGCCGCCAGCAGCCACACCCCTCCCATCCCGGCGAACGACGACGCGCGTCGAATGGCGCGGGAGACGGGCGCGATGCGCGGAGCCAGGCCACATGCGAGACGGCGCGAAGTCAAGCGGACCCCTGGTTCCACGCGTGCGGGGTGGACGGACGAGACGGCCGGGAGATTAACGCTCGCCCTGCTTGGGCGACATCCGCCCGGCCCGCGCCGGATCTGGGTTAGGATCCGGCAGACGCCCGGCGATCCCCCCTCGATCGTGCGCGCCCCGCCCCGGTGGCGATTCGCCGGCAGGATCGCGGGCGCGGGCCCCTGCGAAGAGGACCGACGCGATGTCCAACGAGCCGCTTTTCCCTCATCCGCAAGATAAATATCCGGTCGTGTATCTCGAGGAGACGGACGTCGAGCTCCCCGAGCACGTCGTCAACGTCGGTCT
>JBIPOQ010000004.1:0-22432 GCA_044379055.1 Myxococcota bacterium | reverse complement strand
CTGCGGGAGGTCGTCGATCGGGTCCTGCAGCAGGCTCGAGCGGAGCTCGACCGATGACGCAGGGGAGCCGTTTCGCCGTCGACGTTTCGCCCTTCGATCTGCGGCCCGCCGGCTCGACGGGCGAGTCGGCGGCCGTTCTCTGCTTGCACGGCTTGACCGGAACGCCCTACGAGGTCCGCCCGCTCGCCGAGGCACTGGTCGCGCGGGGGCTGCGTGCCCGAGGGCCCTGGATGGCGGGCCACGAGCAGGGCCACGAGGCCCTGGCCCGGACGCGTCATCAGGACTGGGTCGAGCTCGCGGCGAACGAGCTCGAACGGCTGCGCGCCCAGCACGAGCGGGTCTTCGTCGCGGGGATTTCGATGGGGGGGCTCGTGACGCTCCGCCTGGCGCAGACCCGGGCGGTCGACGGCATCGTCGTGATCGGGACGCCTCTCGCGCTCCGGGCGCCGCTGCCCTTCCTGGCACGGGCGCTGCGACGCCTGGTGCCGTTCCGGAAGAAGCGCGGCTCCGACATCCGGGAGCCGGCGGCGCGTGCGCGCCATCCGGGGCTCGGGGCGATGCCGCTCGCGGCGGTGACCGAGCTCGTCCGGCTCCAGGCGGAGGTCGTCGCCGATCTCGCCCGGATCGCCGTCCCGATCCTCGTCGCCCACGGTCGTCACGATCGGACGGCCCTGCCGAGGGATGCGGCGCGCATCCACGCCGAGGTCGCGTCGCGGGAGAAGGAGATCTTCTATCTCGAGCGGTCCGGCCACGTCGCGACGGTCGATCACGACGGCCCGGCGCTGGCCCTCGCGGCAGCGGATTTCTTCGCCCGGCGCTGCTAGGCGCGATCGCGCGGGAGCCCGGCGGGCGAGTTCCCGGCTCGCGCGCGGATCAGCTGGCGCGGGCGCGCAACGCGACGTACTCGATCAACGTCGCTTCGTCCTCGGGCGAGATCTCGCGGATGCGAACGCCGATGCCCTGGCGCTCGACGCCCTGGAGCTCCGTGCGGTAGAGGACGTCTCCGACGAAGTCGAGGCTCCGGCGGAGCTCGGGCAGCGTGATCACGCAGCGCATCTCCGTCTGGTCGTCGAAGGGGTCGCTCGTCGCGAGAAAGAAGCCTCCGCGACCGATCTCCGTCGCGAGGCACGCGCGGTTCTGGTCCGCGAGACGGGCGGCGAGCCGGCCGGCATAACGGACGAATCGGCGATCGCCCGGCGAGGCGACGACCCGCGCGAGCTTCGAGACGAAGCGCGTCGGCTCGACGGGCTCGATCACGTAGCCGGCCGCCCCGACGGCGCGCGCCGCATCCTGACGGCTCTGATGGTGCAGGGAGTCGAGCAGCACGATGGGGATGCGGAGGATGCCCGGGAGGCTGCGGATCGCCTGGGCGAAGGTGGCTCCGTCGCTGCGGCCGAGGGCGTACTGCGAGATCACGAGATCCGGCGTCATGCCGGCGAGACGCATCAAGGCCTCGGGCTCGCTGCGGGCCATCGCGAGGCGATAGCCCTGGCGGGCCAGCTCTTCGCGGAGGGCCGTGTTCTCGATGATCTGGGCGCCGACGAGCAGGACCTTCGGTTGCCGCGTGGGCGACGAGGTCTGGGCGCCCGGCGTGATCGCGTCGTCGGAGCCGACCCCGAGCAGAGACGAGAGGAGCGGACCCGAGCGCGGCTCGGGACGGGGCTGTCGGGCGCTGGCGCGTCGCGCGGACGCGCGTCGTACGAGCTCTTCGATGTGGGAGCCGAGCAGGAGCTCGAGGTCGGCCGCCGAATCGAGCTTTCCGCTGACGTCGACGACGCGCTCGTCGAGTCCCGAGAGAGACAGCCCCGAGAGCGGGCCCGCGCTCGGCAGGATCGCTTCGTCGAGGCGCTGCATCAGGATCGGATGGTCCCGGGACTCGCCGGCGAGCGAGAACGCGAGCACCGACCCGCCTTCGATCGCGCCGACCTCGATGCCGAGATCCTTGAGCGTCCGCGCCGTATCCCGCAGCTCCCGGGTCCGGTCCCGCCAGGCCTGTCGGATCATGGCCTCGACCGCGGCGGCGTCGGCACAGCGCCGGACGTCGAGGAGGGGCAGACCGAACACGGGTCGCGGTCGCAGGCATTTGATCTGGTCGGGACCGACCGTCGAGAAGAGGATCCGCTCGAACGAGATCGGCCCCGAGAGGGACTCGAAGGGGGCCGCGCCGATCGGCAGCGAGACGAGCAGGGCCCGGCCTCCGGGCATCACCCGGCAGGCGAGTCCCATCCGCTCGAACCGGGCCTGCTGTCGCTGCTGGACGCGGTCGAGCTGCGGCTCGGATGCACTCATGCCTTCCCCCCGCGCCGCTCTTCGACGCGGCAACGGCTCGTCTTGACGCTTCGCTGGGGTCCGGCGACCGGGAGACGCCCCGGCGCCGGCTCCGGAGGCCATCCGGGCAGCTCGCCGGCAACGTGGGAGTAGGGTTAAAGACCTACACCCGATCTCGCCGATACCCTGGAGGCCAGCGGAGATGTGACCCAAAGCACATGTCCTGGGGAGTCGATCCGATGCACCGCTTCCTGACCGCCTTCCTCTGCCTCTCGACGCTCGCGATGACCCAGAACGTGGTCGCGGGGACCCCGAGCCCCTTCGCGACGCACGAGAGCGCGGTCGTCGCCCTGGGCGGGGACGGGTTGCAGCCCGGGGCGGGACTGGCGCCCTCCCGGGCCGCGGTCGGAGGCGAGGTGCCGTCGCCGGGCACGATGTTGCTCCTGGTGACGGGCCTCGCGGGGCTCTCGGCCGTGGGCAGCCGGGGCCGGGCCGCGAAGCAGCCGGTCCGCCCCTAGGCGGCTCGGAATTCGCGTCCGGCCTCGGGCCATGGGATGCTCCGGCCTCTCCTGGCCCGGCCCGGCCTCCGGGCGGGGCCCTCGACGCGAGCGATCCCATGGCGACCGATTCTCCCGAGCCGACCCGTCTTCCGGTGGCGGCCCCACCGGGCACGGGCTTCGACGCGCTGCTCGACCGGCTCGGGATTCCCGTTCAGGCGGTCCCGTCGCCCGAGGGATTCGTGCTCGCGGCCACGCAGGGCGTCCTCGAGCTTCGCCCGCCGGGCGAGGCCCATCGCCCGGGCATTCGCGCCGCGTTTCCGCCGGATGCGGATCGCGCGGGACGGGGGACGGGCGGCCGTGTCCATCCGCTCGTCCGTGCCTTCGGGGCCGCCGATCTTTCGATCCTCGACCTCACGGCGGGACTCGGCGCCGACGCCTATCGCCTCGCCGCGGCGGGACATCGTGTGTGCGCCGCCGAGCGCGATCCGGTCGTCTTCGCCCTGCTCGTCACCGCCTGGGAGGAAGCCTGCCGTGCCGGTCGCGTCGCGCCGGCGATCGCCGCCCGCCTCGACTTCGTCCACGCGGACGCGGTGTCGTTGCTCGCGTCCCTCGAGCTCGCGGACGCAGGCGCGCGCTTCGGCGCCGGCGGTCCGGTCGGCGTCTATCTCGACCCGATGTATCCGCCGCCCCGCAAGGCGTCGGCGCTGCCGCGCCGGGAGCTCCAGGTCCTGCGGCGCCTGATCGGCGCGTCCGACGGCGTGGAGACGCTGCTCGCCCGGGCCCGGGCCGCCGCCGCGCGGGTCGTCCTCAAGCGCCCCCATCACGCGCCGGCCCTCGCGAGCGGCGCGAGCTTCGTCGTCGAGAGTAAACTGGTTCGATTCGACGTCTATCTCGATCCGAGCCGCATGGGGACGAAGCCTGCTTGAGCCAGCTCTGGGTATACGTCGAGACGCTGGGCGACGCAGGCGTCGTGACGCTCTCCGCGGAGGAGGGCCGTCATGTTGCGGCGCGACGACTTCGCGCCGGAGATCCCGTAGTCGCCTTCGACGGTCGAGGCTCCACCGCCGCCGCCCGGATCGAGTCCATCGGCAAGCGCGCGGTCGAGATCCGGATCGATCGCGTCGAGCGCGCGCCCGAGCCGACCGATGCCTGGATCCTTGCGACCGCGATTCCGAAGGGCGATCGGCTCGCGACGATGTTGTCGATGCTGATCCAGCTCGGCGTCCCGGTCTGGCAGCCGCTCGTGCTCGAGGACTCGGCAGTTCGTGACCTCGACGTCCGTTCCCCGCGTCTGCAGCGGATCCTCGTGGAGGGGGCGAAGCTCGCGCGGCGCGCGTGGCTGCTCGAGGCGCGCGATCCCTGCGGCCTCGACGTGCTGCTCGCGGGCGCGCCGTCGGGCGGGGGGCTCTGCTTCGGCGATCGGGAAGGCGAGGGGGTCGGGATCCCGCCCGGCGCGTCGGTCGTCGTGATCGGGCCGGAAGCCGGGCTGACGGCGGGCGAGGCGGCGCGACTGCGGGCGGCGGGCGGTCTCGCCTGCGCGCTCGGCTCGCACAACATGCGGATCGAGACCGCGGCGGCGGCCGCGGCGGCGGCGCGGTTCGTCGCCTGCGAGAAGGGGAGGTCGGTGCGCGATGGATGATCTGCTGGAACGGATCCTGCGCGCACCCGTCTACGACGTCGCGATCGAGACGCCCCTCGACGAGGCGGAGCTGCTGTCGACCCGTCTCGGCAACCGGATCTGGATCAAACGCGAGGATCTCCAGCCCGTCTTCTCCTTCAAGCTCCGGGGTGCCTACAACCGGATCCAGCGCCTCGACGCGCGCGAGCGGGCAGCAGGGGTCGTCACCGCCTCGGCGGGCAACCACGCCCAGGGCGTCGCGCTCGCTGCGACCCGTCTCGGCATCGACGCCCGTGTCGTGATGCCGCGGACCACGCCCCCGATCAAGATCGCGGCGGTCGAGCGGCTCGGCGGTCGTGCCGTGCTCGAAGGGGACAGCTACGACGAGGCGGCACTGCTCGCCCGCGAGATCGAGTCGCGGGAGGGCAGGGTCTTCGTGCATCCCTACGACGACATCGACGTCATCGCGGGGCAGGGCACGGTCGGCATGGAGATCCTGCGTCAGCATCGTGGCGCGCTCGATGCGATCTTCGTGCCGGTCGGCGGCGGCGGGCTCGTCGCCGGCATCCTCGCCTACGTGAAGCGGATCTCGCCGACGACGCGCGTGATCGGCGTCGAGCCCGACGACGCGGCGTGCCTCGCGGCGGCGCTCGCGGCCGGAGCCCCGGTCGACATCGGTCCGGTCGGGCTCTTCGCGGACGGCGTTGCCGTTCGGAAGGCCGGGGCACTGCCCTTCGAGATCGTCCGGGGGCGCATCGACGAGGTCGTGACCGTCGGCATCGACGAGATCTGCGCGGCGATCCGAGACATCTTCGACGATACCCGCTCGATCGCCGAGCCCGCCGGGGCGCTCGCAGTGGCGGGCATGAAGCGCTGGGTCGCGCGCGAGGGCGTCCGCGGCGCGACGCTCGTCGCCGTCGACAGCGGCGCGAACATGAACTTCGATCGCCTCCGCCACGTCGCCGAGCGCGCCGAGATCGGCGAGCAGCGCGAGGCGCTCCTCGCGGTGACGATCCCCGAACGTCCGGGCGCTTTCCGATCGCTGTGTCTCATCCTCGGCGATCGTCTCATCACCGAGTTCAACTACCGCTTCGGCAGCGCCGAGCGGGCCCACGTCTTCGTCGGCGTCGGTCTCACCGGCGGCCGCGCCCAGCTCGAACGGGTCCTGTCGGATCTGCGCGACGCCGGCTTCGGCGTCGTCGACATGAGCGGCGACGAGATGGCGAAGCTCCACGTCCGCTTCATGGTCGGCGGGCGGGCGTCCCGCGCGCACGAGCGTCTGTTCCGTTTCGAGTTCCCCGAGCGACCGGGGGCGTTGACGCGCTTCCTCGACAGCGTCGGGGGCCGCTGGAACATCAGCCTGTTCCACTATCGCAATCACGGCGCCGCCTTCGGCCGCGTGCTCGCCGGGCTCGAGGTTCCGCCGTCGGACGAAGCCGAGCTCGCGCGCTTCCTCGAGCGTCTCGGCCATCCCTGGATCGAGGAGACGGGCAACCCCGCGACGGCGCTCTTCCTGGTCTGAGCGCGCTGCACGGGCGAGCCGCGGCCTTCAACGCGTTGGCGTTTCCTCACGCAGGCGGACCGGCCCGAAGGCCTCGGGGTATTTGCCCTGCTTGTCCGCATAGAAGCGACGGACGACGTCCATGTCGCGGACGATGTCGCCCGTCGGCATGAAGGCCGGCCCGATCCCGCCGACCTTGCGCGTGTAGTCGAGGTAGCTCATCACGATGGGCACACCGGCGGTGAGCGCGATGTAGTAGAAGCCCGACTTCCAGTATTCGGCGCGTGCGCGGGTCGCCTCCGCCGGAACGACGAGACCGAGCTCCGCGCGTTCGCCGAAGACCCCCGCCATCTCGGCCACCCGGTTCTCGCTGCGGCTGCGCTCGATCGGGATCCCGCCGAGCGCGCGCATGACCGGCCCGAAGGGCCCGCGGAACAGGCTCGCCTTGCCCAGCCACGAGATGCGCATCCCGAAATGCTCGGCGAAGGCGAGCAGGTAGGGGAAATCCCAGTTCGTCGTATGCGGTGCGGCAATGAGCACGTAGCGCGCGGCCGCGGGGTGTTCGCCGTCCGGGCGCCAGCCGGTCGCAGAGAGGAAGAGCCGCGCGAGCAGCCTTCTGAATCTGCGCTTCGATCTCGGCGGGCGGCTCGACATGGCGGGAACGTAGCCGGTCGTCGCGCGGACGACGCGTCGTCGATGCGGAGCCGATGCGGCCCGGACATGCGTCCGCCCGCCCGCCGGGATTCGGCACGACTCGACCCGCTCCGCCGCCCGAGGCATCGGCTTCCGGGGGAGCTATCAATGGGCGCGCGGAGGGCTCGCGGTCGGTCGGTCGGCCGCCATCGGGAGCCTGATCGCCTCGAATCGGAGTGTGGCCAGGTCATGACGAAAAGCGTGACGTTCCGGGATGCCGGTCTTCGTTCTCCGCTGCTGCGCGGAATCAACCGGGCGGGGCGGATCCTCGGCGCCGTCGGTCTCCGGCCGCGGCTCGATCCCGACGACATCGTGGCCCGTGCGGTGAAGGAAGCGGGCTCGGATGCGTTCGGGGGCGACAGCTGGCGCGAGCCGCTCGAGGTCTTCGTCGCGGCGGTCGAGAACGAGGCGGACCTGTCGACCTTCGGTCGGCTGGCCGTGCGCGGCATGCTGACGAGTCAGCTCGTGAAGCGGATCCAGCTGCGCGAGTGGTCCGATCGGCATCCCGAGGCGGCGAAGGAGGAGATCCGAAGGCCGTGGGTGATCCTCGGACTCCCGCGCACGGGGACGAGCATCCTCTCGATCCTGCTCGGCCTCGATCCGATGGCGCGGCCGCTCCGGCAGTGGGAGGCGCGGACCCCCGTCCCCCCGGCGACCCTCGCGACGGCGGCCGAGGATCCGCGCATCCAGGAGGCGGCCGAGCAGTTCGAGCAGCTCCACCGGCTCAATCCGCCCTTCAAGGCCATGCACCCGACCGGGGCGATGCTCGCCGAGGAGTGCGTGCCCTTCCTGATGCTCGACCTGCGCACCCTCGGCCTCGAGACCCAGGCCCTCGTCCCGAGCTACGGCCGCTGGCTCGAGGCCTGCGACATGCGCTCCGCCTATCACCAGCACAAGCTCGCGCTCCAGGCCCTCCAGACGGGGCAGCCCACCGAGAGCTGGGTCCTGAAGACGCCGAACCACCTCTGGTGTCTCGAGACGCTGCTCGAGTTCTATCCCGACGCGCGGCTCATCTGGACCCACCGCGACCCGGGCCCCGTCACGACCTCGGTCTCGAGCCTCAACACGACCCTCCAGTCGACCTTCACGGACCACCCGAACGCCCGGGCGGTCGGCGCCGAGTGGCTCCACAAGCTCAAGTTCGCCGTCGACCGGGGCATGGCCTTCGACGACCGGGCGAAGCCGGGCTGGTGCGTCCACATCCACTACGACGAGCTGATGCGCGACCCGCTCGCGACGATGCGCCGCCTCTACGGCCATTTCGGCGAGGCGCCGAGCCGGCTGCACGAACGCCGCATCGAGGCCTGGCTGCGCGAGAAGCCGCAGACCGCCGACGGCAAACACGTCTACGATCCCGTCGATTTCGGCTGGACCTATCCCGAGCTGGCGGAGATCTGGCGGCCCTACCGCGAGCGCTTCGACATCGCTCGCGAGACGAGCTGAGGGCGATGCCGCGCCGCGCGCGGGAATCGGTAACCGACTAACGCCGCTCGAACCGCGGCTTGCGCTTCTCGGCGAAGGCCCGCGGGCCCTCCTTCGAGTCCTGGCTCGCGAAGACGGCCTGGCCGTAGTCGAACTCGTGGGCGAGGGCCTCGTCGAGGCCCATGCCGTCGGTCTCGTGCAGGGTCCGCGTGATCGCCTCGACGGCGAGCGGACCGTTCCCGGCGATCACCGCCGCGATCTCCCGCGCCTTCGCGAGGGCCTGGCCGTCGGGCACGACGTGGCCGATCAGCCCGATCGCGAGAGCCTCCCGCGCGCTCACGTGCTTGCCCGTCAGGAGGATTTCGGCGGCGTGGGTGTACGGGATCTGCCGAGGCAGGCGCACCGCCGAGCCGCCCATCGGATAGAGCGACCAGCGCGCCTCCGACACGCCGAAGCGGGCGCTCTCGCCGGCGACGCGGATCTCCATCGCCTGCAGGATCTCGGTGCCCCCGGCGATCGCGACGCCTTCGACGGCGGCGATGATCGGCTTGGTCGGGCGGTAGCCGCGGAAGAGGGCCTTCCAGTGGATGTCGGGATCGGTCTTCATGCGGGCCTGGACGTCGATGCCGGCATCCTCGTCGCCGGCGTTGCCGGCCATGCCCTTGAGATCCGCCCCCGAGCAGAAGTTGCCGCCGGCGCCCGTCACGATGATGCAGCGGATATCCGGGTCGGCGGAGGCCTCGCAGTAGGCGTCGTACATGCGAATCAGCATCGCCCCGGAGAGCGCGTTGTAGCGTTTCGGGCGGTTCATCGTGAGCGTGAGGACGTGGGCATCGCGTTCGACGAGCAGGTCGGGCATGCGGGGAGCTTCCTTTCAGGCGTGCGGGGGACGATCGAGTCCGCGGACGGCGCGCAGGGCACGGTAGAGCGGGAGGAGGAGTCGTGCCCGGCGGCCGGCGATGCGGCGCAGCACGCGATTCTCGAACTCGAGATCCCGGGCGTCGAGGGGGCGGGGCGCGGCGAGCGCGTCGCCGTCGACGAGGGCGTCCAGCTGATCGTAGAAGTCCTGGTCGGAGAGGCTCTCGCGCACGGTGTCGCGTTGGAGCGCCATCCGCGCCGGATCCCGCGCGAGCATCGACGCGAAGCTCGCCTCCCAGTCGGCGAAGCCGCCGAGCAGCCAGCCCGTCCGGTCGAAGAGCGGGCTGTCGCGGAAAACGAGCGTCGCGGTCGGCCGGTCGTGGTGCATCGCCTCGAGCAGGACGCTGCTCGGCGTCCCGATGACGCAGCGGCACTGCGCGAGGGCTTCGGAGAAGCTTCCGGTCGCATCGAAACGCGCGCGGGCCGCGGCCGGTCGGAGCGCGCCCAGCAGATCGTCGTCGAAGAGCCGGACGAGGCTGCGATGGCCCGCACGATCCAGGGCGGCGAGGCAGTCGCGCAGCGCCCGGGTGAGGGCGGTCCGCTCGCGAGCGTCGAAGGCGGCGGTGCGGGCGGTGGTGATCAGGAAATCGAAGGCGGGCTCGCGGGCCTCGGGGTCGGGGGCCGTTCGGATCCTGCGATTCGCATAGCTCAGGAACACGATGCCGCGGCCTCGATTCCGGCTCTCGATGAAGCGCGCCTGGCCTTCCCCGATCGCGGCGACGGCGTCGTGGACGATCGGATCGTGCAGCGCGCGTGCGGCTTCGGCCCCGGGGCGGGCGAGGCTCGGGCTGGCGTGGACGTTGGTCCATTCGAGCGGACCGTCGACCAGCAGCAGCGTCGGCACGCCGCGCCGGCGCGCCTCGAAGATCCAGCGATTGACCTCCGGCCGGAAATAGCCCTGGGACACGACGAGCCGGGCGTTCGAGATCGCGTCGAGCAGGCGCACGTCCCACCCGGGCTTGAGGAAGACGGGTCGCGCCCGCAGCGTCTCGGGCACCGGTCCGACGAGGGCCTCGAAGGCGCGCTGCGACGAGAGCACGACGATCCGCTTCGCCTCGCTGCGCCCGGCCTCGCCCGCGCTCAAGCCGTCGCCTCGCGCGACGCGTCCTCGACGGGCAGCGCGTCGAGGTAGGCGTCGAGCGCCGAGAAGGCCGCGGCGGGCGCGAAGTGGCGCTCGGCGTAGGCGCGGCCGGCGCGGCCGGTGCGCTCGATCTCGTCGGGGGCGTCGAGCCAGGACGAGAGGACGGCGAGCCAGTCCGCCGCGGACTCGGCGATGCGCAGGCCTCGGGGCGCAGCGTCCTCGAGGCCCTCGGCGCCGATCGGGGTCGTCAGCAGCGCGCGGGCATAGGCCAGGGCCTCGACGTTCTTGATCTTGAGCCCGCTCCCGAACCGAACGGGATTGATCGCGACGTCGATCGCGGGCCAGAACGCGTCGATCGAGTCGACGGCGGCGATTCGTCGCATGCCCTTCTCCATCCGGGTCCAGCTCGCCGCGAGCTGTCCCGCGACGACGAGCTCGACCCGCTCGCCGACGCTCGCGCCGAGCTTGGACCAGACCTGGTCGAGGAACCAGTGGAGCCCGACGGCGTTCGAGCGATCCCGACCGCCGAGCAGGCCGAGGCGGATCGGGCGCGGTCCCGGCGCGAAGCCCGGCGTCGGAACGGGGAGGGCGAGGCCGTGCGGAACGACGAGGACGGGCTTCCCGGGGAGGAGCGCACGCAGGGCGCGGGCCTCGCCCGACTGGATGGCGAGGATCGCGTCGTAGGTCGCGAGGGCAGCGGCCTCGTCGCGGGCGTCGACGTCGAGGTCGACGACCGCGCCGTGCTCGCGGAATCGCGCGGCGCGCTGATGGAGCAGGTCGTGGGTATCGATCAGATAGGGCGCCGGGTTGGGAGCGCCGGCGGGCCGAGGGTAGACGGTCGGGGTCAGGCGGGTGAACTCGACGATCACGGCTCGGGGCTCGAGCGCGCGAAGGACGCGCTGCGCGAACCGCCGGCGTCCCGGCCGTCGTTCGGCGAGGAGCGGGTTTTCGGGGGGGCGGATTCCCGGGCCGAGCCGATCCGCGAGCCAGCCGACGGGATCCAGCGGTCGAGCATGGAATTCGAGGTGGGGCAGGCGCGCGAGAAAGCGCGCCAGGGCCTCGCGCTCCTGCCGCTCGATGCGCCCGAGATAGGCTGCGGCGATGGGGGTGCGCCGGCCGGCGAGATGCTCGAGAAGGCTCGCGATCCGCTGCTCGGAGCCGATCGAACGCCGCCAGAAGCGGCGGTCCGTCAGGAGGAGGACCGGCGCGCCTGCGCTCACGACGGGCGCGAGAGGGCTCGCCCGGGAATCGCGGTCGGGAACGTCGGGTTCTCGGCATCGATCTCGGCCGCGTCGAGGGAGCCCTCCGCCGCGCGCGCGTAGAAGTCGGCGAAGCGGTCGAGGGTCCGGTCGAGACCGAGATGGCTCCGGACCCAGCCGAGCCCGTGGCGGGCGAGCTCGTTGCGCCGGGCTTCGTTCGAGAGCAGGTCGCCGAGGCTCCGGGTCAGGGACTCGACCGTGCGAGCGGTCTGGGCGAATTCGAGGCCCGGCCGTCCGATCGCCGTCGATTGACCGTCGAAGGGCGTGAGCAGGGTCGGGAGGCCGCTGGCCATCGCCTCGAGCACGACGTTCGGCGTTCCGCCTTCTCGCGCCGTCGGAAGCGCCAGCAGATCGGCGGCGGCGTAGAGATCGGCCACGTCGTCCCGGACGCCGAGGAGATGGACCTGGCCCGGGCGCCCGGAGCCCTCGATCAGCGCGTCGATCCGGGCCTCGAACGGTCCGGCCCGTTTTCCGGCCTCGTCGTGGCGGGGGCCGACGAGCACGAGCTCGAGGTCCGGAAATCGCGGGAGCAGCCGAGCCCAGGCCTCGAGCAGCAGGTCGCTTCCCTTGCGCGGGCTGACTGCGCCCACGGCGAGGACGACGGGGCCCGCACCGCGCAGGCCGAGCCGTTCTCTCGCCGCCCGCCGCGCCGATGCATCGCCGGGGCGATGGCGGACGAGGTCGACACCGTTCGGGATCACTGCGATCGGTGCCCCGACGCCGATTCGTCGCAGGCGCCCCTCGATCTGCTCGCTGCTGGTGACGACGCCGTCGAAGAGGTCGTAGAAGCGGCGCAGCATCTTCGGATGGAGAGCGGCGACGAGGCGCGAACGATGGTGGAGCGGGCTCGAGAGCTGGATGGCATAGACGATCGGAATCCCGAGTCGTCGAAGCTGCGGGATCCAGTAGAGCGACTCGAGGCGCTCGAAGGAATGCAGCTGGATCACGTCGGGACGCGTCGCCGGATCGAGGCAGAGCGCGATCAACGCGCGAAAATAGGTCGAGGTTCGCCGCACGCTCGTCTCGTCCGGGAGGCGGACGCGGTGGACCGGAACGCCTTCGACCGACTCGACGGGGAGCATGTGGCCGATCGGATGTCGGTCCCAGTCGAGCACGCCGTGGGGATGCTTCGCGTCCTTGGCTCGCGAGGTGCCGGCGAGGACGCGGGTCTGCACGTCGCGCTTCTGGAGGCCCGGCTGGTACCGGAGAAAGCGCAGCGAGCCGCCACCGAAGGTCGGATAGAAAATCGGGTGGGCGAGGCAGAGCTTCAGCATCGCGGTCCCGGCTTTTCCTCGCCCCGGTCTAGAAGAGCAGGGCGTCGAGCGAGATCGCGCCCGGTCCGATCAGCAGGAACATGAGGCAGACGACGGCGAGATTGATCGTGTACTCGGCGCCGGGCGGATTGTTCGTGATGAGGTATCCGGCGCCGCGGTGGCCGACGATGCCGGCGACGAGCATCGTCCCGATCAGGGCGACGCAGGCCGGTCGCGTTCCCAGACCGAGCGCCAGCATCGCGCCGCCGACGAGCTCCGAGAGCATCGCGATGCGCGCCTGGACGGCGGGCATCGGCACGCCCAGGTCGCCGAGCCAGCGAGCGAAGCCCTCCATCGAGCCCGAGCCGACCCAGCCGAGCTTGCCGAAGGCGTGGATCATGAAGCAGACGCCGATCGCGACCCGCCCGATCAGCAGGGCGACGTCGAGGAACATCGGATTGGTGCCGTGCAAGAGCTGGCCGAGATCCATGCCGGAATTCATGTCGAAGCGCGCTCCTCTCCTGGGATCGACGAGTCATTAGCACAGCCCTTCGCATCCCTGTTGCCTCCGGGAACCCGATTCCCCGATACTCCCCCTGGCTCGGCCGAAGGGGTCGATCGTCGGGAAGGGTGGGGATGAGCGCGCCGAACAAGCCGGTCTTCGAACGGGTCGAAGCGACCGCGGATTTCCCGCGACTCGAACGCGAGATCCTCGCGCTCTGGGAGCGTCTCGACGCATTCCAGGAGAGCAATCGCCGCCGCGAGGGCCGGCCTTCCTTCGTGTTCTACGACGGCCCGCCCTTCGCGACCGGAACCCCGCACTACGGCCATCTCCTCGCCGGCACGATCAAGGACATCGTGCCGCGATTCTGGACCATGCGGGGCCACCATGTCGAGCGCCGTTTCGGCTGGGATTGCCACGGCCTCCCCATCGAGGCCCTCGCCCAGGAGGCCCTCGGCCTATCAGGCGCAGCGGCCATCGCCGAGCGCGGGGTCGACGTCTTCAACGAGCAATGCCGCTCGATGGTCCAGACCTACGTCGACGAGTGGCGGCGGACCGTCGCGCGCATGGGCCGCTGGGTCGACTTCGACGACGACTACAAGACCATGGACGTCGACTTCATGGAGTCGGTCTGGTGGGTGTTCCGGCAGCTCTGGGACAAGGGCCGCGTCTACCGCAGCTACCGGATCATGCCGTATTCCTGCAAGCTGGCGACGCCGCTCTCGAACTTCGAGGCGAACAAGAACTACAAGGACGTCCAGGATCCGGCCATCACGGTCCGCTTCCGGATCGTGCCGGACTCGGCACGGTCGGGGGGGGCGCGAGACGGCGCATCCTCCGGCCTCGAGGCGGGACCGTCGGGCGCCGTCTTTCTCACGGCCTGGACGACCACCCCCTGGACCCTGCCTTCGAACCTCGCCCTCTGCGTCGGCCCCGCGATCGAATACGCGCTCGTCGAAGAGCTCGAGAGCGGGGACCGGCTCGTCTTCGCCGCGCCGCGACTGGCCGCCTACGACAAGAAGCTCGCGGCGGCCCTGGCGGCGGCTCCGGGCGGGGCCTCCACCGACGCCGCGGGAGACCGGTTCCGCTTCGTCCGGAAGGTCGCGGCGAACGAGCTCGTCGGGCTGCGCTACGAGCCGCTCTTTCCGTATTTCGCCGAGCGCTCGGCCGCCGGCGCCTTCGTCGTCCTCGAGGACGGCTTCGTCACGACCGAGGACGGCACCGGCATCGTGCATCTCGCACCGGCCTACGGCGAGGACGACTTCCGGGTCTGCCGGCGGGCAGACATCGACCTCGTCGATCCCCTCGACGCCGAGGCGCGCTTCGTCGCCCCCGTCGTCGACTATCAGGGTCAGGTCTGCAAGGACGCCGACAAGGCCATCATCAAGCGCCTGAAGGACGGGGGCCGCCTCGTCCAACAGTCCACGATCGAGCACAGCTATCCCTTCTGCGAGCGGACCGATACGCCGCTCATCTACCGCGCGATCGACGCCTGGTACGTCCGGGTCGAGGATCTGCGCGCCGATCTCGTCGCCGCCAACGAGACGATCGGCTGGGTCCCCGCCCACATCGGGACGAACCGCTTCGGCAACTGGCTCGCCGACGCGAACGACTGGAACATCAGCCGCAATCGCTACTGGGGCTCCTGCATCCCGGTCTGGATCAACGTCGAGGATCCGCAGGACACGATCTGCGTCGGCTCCCGGGCGGAGCTCGAGGCCCTGTCCGGGGTCCGCGTGGACGATCTCCACAAGCACGTCCTCGACCCGATCGTGATCCGGAAGGACGGCAAGACCTATCGCCGCACGCCCGAGGTGCTCGACTGCTGGTTCGAGTCGGGCTCGATGCCCTATGCGCAGCAGCATTTCCCCTTCGAGCGCCCGGACGAGCTCGATCAGTTCTTCCCGGCGCATTTCATCGCCGAGGGCCTCGATCAGACCCGAGGCTGGTTCTACACGCTGCTCGTTCTCGGCGTCAGCCTCTTCGGCAAGAGCCCCTATCGCAACGTGATCGTGAACGGCCTGATCCTGGCCCGCGACGGCAAGAAGATGTCGAAGCGGCTCAAGAACTACCCCGATCCCAACGAGATGCTCGACGCGTTCGGCGCCGATGCGCTGCGCGCGTACATGATCGACTCGCCGGTCGTGCGGGCCGAGGAGCTCCGTTTCGACGAGGCGGGCCTCAAGGAGATCGTGCGGACCGTCGTGCTGCCGTACTGGAACGTGCTGTCGTTCTTCACGACCTACGCGAGCGTCGACGGCTGGGATCCGCGCCAGGGCGGGGCGTCGCCCCTCGCGGAACGGACCGACATCGATCGTTGGATCCTGTCGGTGCTCCAGAGCCTGATCCGCGACGTCAACGCGGAGATGGAGGCCTATCGGCTCTACACCGTCGTCCCGCGGCTCGTCGCCTTCATCGACGACCTGACGAACTGGTACGTCCGCCGCTCGCGCGCGCGCTTCTGGAAATCGGAGGACGACCGCGACAAGGCGAATGCCTTCGCGACGCTCTACGAGGTCCTGACCACGTTCTCGACGGTGCTGGCTCCGTTCATGCCCTTCCTGACGGAGACGGTCTACCAGAAGCTCGTGCGGCCGGTCGATGCCGGCGCGCCGGCGAGCATTCATTGGTGCGACTATCCCCAGGTCGACGCGAGCGTGATCGACGCCGCCCTCGAACGTCGGATGGCGACCGTCCGTGCCCTCGCGACCCTCGGCCGCCGCGTGCGCGAGGACCACAAGATCAAGGTCCGCCAGCCCCTGCGCGGGATCACGGTCGTCCACCGCGACCCCGTCGTGCGCGCGGACGTCCAGGCCGCTGCGGCCCTCATCGCCGACGAGCTCAACGTCAAGAGCGTCGCCGCCCTCGCCGACGAGAGCGCCTTCGCGACGGTCGCCGTCAAACCGAACTTCAAGACGCTCGGCAAGCGATGTGGCCCGAAGCTGAAGCAGATGGGACCGGCGCTCGCGGCCTGGAGCTTCGCGGAGGTCGCCCGGCTCGAGGCCGGCGAGTCGATCGAGGTCGAGGGCGAGGCCCTGACGCTCGAGGACGTGGTCCTGCAGCGCACGGCGAAGGAGAATGCGGCGATCGCGACCGACGGCGAGTACACCGTCGTCCTCGACGCCGAGCTCGACGACGCGCTCCGGCGCGAGGGCGTGGCGCGGGAGGCCATCAACCTCTTCAACACGGTGCGCAAGGACAAGGGCTTCGAGGTGTCGGATCGGGTCCGGATCGCCTGGCAATGCGAGGACGCGGCCGTCGCGGAGGCGCTGCGCGAGCATGCGCCGCTGATCGCCCGCGAGGTGCTCGCCACGGACTTCGGGTCGCTGACCCGGGGTTCCACGACCGACGAGACGGCGCTCTCGGGCGCTACCGTGCGCTTCTCCATCGACCGCAGCGCCTGAGCGGCGCGAGCCCGGCGAACCGAGAGAGCCCGGGTACGAGGAGGATCCGACGATGCCCTTCGTCCAGAGCGAGTCCCACGACGGAATCCGTGTGCTCCGCCTCGATCACGGCAAGCCCAACGCGATCTCGACGGACGTGGCGCGCGCGCTGCAGGCCGAGCTCGGCAAGGCGGAAGAGGACGCCCGGGCGGTCGTCCTGCTCGGTCGCCCGGGCATGTTCAGCGGCGGATTCGACCTCGGCGTCATGAAGCAGGGAGCCGCGGCCGCGCGGGAGATGGTGAAGGAGGGCGGACGGCTTCTCACGGCCATTCTCGACCATCCGAGGCCCATCGTCGTCGGATGCGGCGGCCACGCGATCGCGATGGGTGCCTTCCTCGTGATGGCAGGCGACTATCGGATCGGGGTGGAGGGGCCGTTCAAGCTCGGACTCAACGAGACCGCGATCGGCATGACGCTCCCGGACTTCGCGATCGCGCTGACACGGCTCCGGCTATCGAAGCGGCACTACGACCGGGCGGTGGTCCACTCCGAGATCTACGCGCCGGACGCGGCCGTCGACGCGGGCTTTCTCGACCGCGTCGTCGCCCCGGAGGATCTCGAGCGCGAGGCGCTCGCCGTCGCCGGCCGGCTCGCGGACCTGAATCCCGCGGCCTTCCGGAACAACAAGCGCCTCGCGCATGCGGAGACGACCAGCCGGATCCGCTCGAACCTCGAGGCCAATCTCGACGCGCTGATGCGGGGTTAGTCGCGGGACGGCGGCGCCCGGGCGCCGCCTCGGAGGACGTGCTCGATGCAGCTGAACGGAATCGCGCACATCCAGCTCTCGGTCCGCGATCTGCCGCGTTCGCGGGCCTTCTGGAAGCCCCTGCTCGAGCTCTTCGAGATGAAGATCCTGCTCGACACGGAGACCTATTTCTACTGCATCGGCAGCCGCACGGGGATCGCCCTGTCGCCGATCGATCCGAAGCACCGGGAGGACCGGTTCGACCAGCGCCGCGTCGGTCTGCACCACGTCTGCCTGCGCGCCCGCGAACGCGCGGACGTCGATGCGATCCACGCGTTCGTCTCGAAGCTCGGTGCGACGATCGTCCATCCGCCGCGGGAAGACGGCTTCGCCCCCGGCTACTACTCGGTCCTGTTCGAGGATCCCGACGGGATCCGCATCGAAGCGAACCACGTCCCCGGAAAGGGGCATCTCGTCGATGCCTGAGAGGTGGCCATGATCGTCGGACGAGTCGCCCAGATCTGGCGCCATCCCGTCAAGTCGATGGAGGGCGAGCGTGTGGAGGCCACGCGGCTCGGGTTCGACGGAATCCTCGGCGATCGGGCCTGGGCCGTCCGCGACGAACGGCGCGGCGGCATCCGCGGCGCGAAGAAGATCCCCGCCTTGATGGCCTGCCGCGCGTGTTATGTCGACGAGCCCGGGCCAGGCCGGATCCCGGCGCCGGAGATCTGCTTGCCCGGCGGCGAACGACTGCGCGCCGATGCGCCCGATGCCGCCGCGCGGCTCTCCGCGGCCCTCGGCCATACCGTCACGCTCTGGCCGCGGCAGCCGGCGAGCGATCTCGATCACTATCGGCGCGGTGCGCCCGACCATGCGGATGCGCTCAGCGAGGTGCGAGCCATCTTCGGCCGCCTGCCGGACGAGCCCTTGCCGGATTTCTCGCAGTTCCCGCCCGAGATCCTGCAGTACGAGTCGCCGCCCGGTACCTATTTCGACGTCCACCCGCTCCACCTGCTGACCGACGCGACGCTGCGCCGTCTCGCCGAGCTCGCCTCCGGATCCGTGATCGACGTCCGGCGCTTCCGGCCGAACCTCGTGATCGAGACCGGGGGAGAGGGCTTCGTGGAGGCGGGCTGGGCCGGACGGACCCTGCGCATCGGGAGCGCGTCGATCGACGTCGGGCATCCGTGCCCGCGCTGCGTGATGATCACGCACGGCTTCGCCGACCTGCCGCCCGATCCGGGCCTGATGCGCACGGTCGTGCGAGAAGCGGACCAGAACGTGGGCAGCTACGCGACCGTCGCGCAGCCGGGCGAGGTCCGCGTGGGCGATCCGGTCGAGCTGGTCTGAGGGCGGGGGGTCGATCGGTCGATCAGAGCGCCCGCACCTCGACCGGAATCCCGTTCGCGACGTGGGTCCCGGACGGCACGTCGAGGACGAGCTCGTCGGTGAGATAGTTCGCGCAGGCCCCCGGCTGCTTCTTCTGCGCGACGGAAAGCCGAACGCCCGCGAGCGTATGCCCGTAGCCGTGCGGCAGGCTGACGACGCCCGGCATCATTTCGTCGGAGACGACGCACTCGACCTCGATCTCGCCGACCCGCGACGCGACGCGCACGAGCTTTCCGCTCTCGAGCCCGCGGGCCTTCGCGTCGTCCGGGTGGACGATCAGCGTGCAGCGGTTCGGGCCCTTCGCGAGGGCGGGGAGGTTGTGGAGCCAGGAATTCATGTTCCGGATCTGGCGCCGGCCGACCAGCACGAGTCGATCCGCGCGACTGCGCTCGTCGAGGCCGCGCTCGAGGCGGTCGAGGTCGGCGACGACGTAGTCCGGCGCGAGCTGGATCCGGGGAATCGGCATCGCGGCCGGCAGGCGATTCGCTTCGAGCGGGCCGAGATCGATGCCGTGCTCGGCCGCGCGCAGCCGCGAGAGGTTCATGCCGCCCGACTTCTCGTCGAAGCGATCCCCGTACGGGCCGACGCGAATCAGTGCCTCGATCATGCGCATCGGGCCATGGCGATCCTCGAGCTTCGCGAAGGCCTCGTCGGGCGTCACGTCGGGACAGCGCGTGCCCGGGCCGACGAGCATCGCGAGCAGGCCCTTGATCATCAGGTCGTCGACGGCCTCCCAGGGTGCGCCGGCGATGCGGGCGCCGAGCTCGATGATGATCCGCCAATGGTCCCGCTGGTCCGCCTCGGGGGCGAAGACGGCGGGCGACCAGCGCGCGAAGTTGCGGACGCTCGTCGTCTCGAAGAGGAAGTCGTAGTTCTCGTGCTCCATCTGCACCGTCGAGGGCAGGATCAGGTCCGCGTGGCGCGTCGTCTCGTTGAGGTAGATGTCGAGGGACACCATGAAGTCGAGCTCGTCCATCGCCGCGGCGAGCCGCTCGCCATTCGGCGCGGACAGCACGGGATTGCCCATCACGGTGATGAAGCCGCGCATGCGCTTCTCGCCGGCGCTCGCCTGCTCCATCTCCTCGGCCATCAGGCCGCAGGGGATCTGGCCCGTCACCTCGGGAATCCCGCGCGCCACGGTCTTGTAGCGACCGTAGACGAACGGCTCGGCCGGCCGGCCCGGCTCCGAGCGGCCCGTGGCCGGGCGCGGGAAGAGCATGCCGCCCTCGGCGTCGAGTCGGCCGGTCAGGACGTTGACGACGTAGACGAGCCAGCTGGCGAGGGTCCCGAATTCCTGCGTGCAGAGGCCGATGCGGCCGTACCAGGCACCCTTCGCCGTACAGAAATCGCGCACGAGCCGACGCGTCGTCTCGGGTGCGATGCCCGTCGCCGCGGCGACGCGCTCCGGCGAATAGCGCGACGCGATCTCCCGAACGCGGTCGATGCCGTCGGTGAAGTCGGCGAGGCGACCGGGCTTCGCGAGGCCCTCGGCGAACAGGACGTGGCAGACCGAGAGCAGGAAATAGGCGTCGGAGCCGGGCTGGATGAAGACGTGGTCGGTCGCGATCGCGGCGGTCTCGGTCCGGCGCGGATCGATCGTGACGACGCGACCGCCGCGGGCGGTGATGGCCTGCAGTCGCTTCTTGATGTTGGGACCCGACATCAGGCTGCCCTGGGAGACGAGCGGGTTGCCGCCCATGCAGACGAAGAAATCCGTCCGTTCGAGGTCCGGGATCGGGAACATCCAGGGCTCGCCCAGGACGTTGTGGAGGGCCACGTTCTGCGGGAACTGGTCCATCGTGCCCGCGGAGAAGGAACGCTGGGTGCCGAGCGCGTTGAGCAGGGCGGGCAGGTAGAGCTGGCCGCCGACGTTGTGGCCCGTCGGATTGCCGATGTAGAAGCCGTTCGCGTTCGCGCCGTGTGCATCCTTGATTTTCTTCAGGCGCGACGCGGCGTAGTCGAGGGCCGTGTCCCAGTCGATCTCCTCCCAGGTGCCGTCGTCGCGTTTGCGCAGCGGCCGGCGGAGGCGCTCGGGATCTTCGTAGATCTCCTTCATCGCGTAGGCCTTGGGGCAGAGATAGCCCCGGCTGCGCTCGTCGAGGGCGTCGCCTTCGATGCGCAGCACGCGCCGCGCCTGCGGATCGATCTCGACGTCGAGGCCGCAGCTCGCCTCGCAGGTCGGGCACGAACGGTGGACGATTCGCGACGCGGGGTCGGAGCTCGGGCGGGCAGCGGTCGGCGCGGATGCGGTCATGTCGGGTTTCCTCGCACGTTCGGGCGGTGGCTGAGGTTCGCGGCCGAGGGCCAGGTCTCGTTGCGGACGAGGCCCTCCTGGACGGCCGAGGCGACGAGTCGGCCGTCGCGAGCATAGAAGAGGGCGCGGCCCATCACCCGCGAGCCCTTGAAGACCGGGCTGTCGTGGACGACGTAGATCCAATCGTCGATGCGGGGCGGCTCGTGGAACCACATCGCGTGGTCGAGGCTCGCGGAGGAGATGCCGGGGCTCATGAGCCGGAAATCGAAGGGGTAGGCGCCGACGACGGTGATGAGGAGGTCCGAGACGTAGGCGAGGACCGCGGCGTGCCGGGCGTCGTCGTCCGGCATCGGTCCGCGCGCTCGGAGCCAGGCGCGGAGCTCGGGCTTGCGCGGCGTCGTCGCGGTCATCTCGAGCCCGTCTTCGACGAGGATCTGCACCGGCCCCTGACCGAACTTCTCGGCGGGGAAGTCGATCCCCCGGGCGCGGAGGGCACGCAGGATGCCGGCCTCGTACTCCTCGCCCTCGGGCTCGCCGGGGATCTCGACCGGGGCTTCGTGGACGGGGCTCGGCTCGTTCTCGTGGAACGAGGCCATGAAGTCGAAGATCGCAGGCTCGCCCTGGCGCGCGAGCACGCTGCGGGTATGGAAGCTCCGCCCGTCGCGGACGCGGTCGACCGCGTAGTCGATGGGGACGTCGGGATTGCCGGGCCGCATGAAGTAGGCGTGTGCGGAATGGATCGGTCGCCCGCCGGAGGTCGCCTGGGCGGCGGTCATGGCCTGGGCGAAGACCAGGCCGCCGAAGATCCGCCCGTTGAGCGCGGGCTCGCTGCGGCCGCGGTAGCGATCCGGGCCGGTCGGCTCGAGGTCGAGGAGGGCGAGGAGGGTCTCGAGGGGGCTGCGATCCCGGTTCGTGAAGGTCGGCGACATGGCGCGGGAGAGGTAGCGAAACGGGGGATACTCAGCCGGCCCGCGAGGGGATATTCTCCGGCCGGTCGCCAAACCCGAACCGAAACCGATCGAGATCCGGCCCCGCGTCCGCGCGGGCCCGCGAGGAAACCCTCCGATGGCCGATCTGCCGTTCCTGCTCTTCGACGCCGACAACCATTACTACGAAGCGGAAGACGCCTTCACGCGTCACATGGATCCGCGCATGAAGCGCCGCTGCATGAGCTGGGCACAGCTCGGCAACCGCAAGGAGCTGCTCGTCGCCGGCAAGGTCAATCGGTTCATCCCCAATCCGACCTTCGATCCGGTCGCGCGACCGGGCTGCCTCGACGACTACTACCGCGGCATCAATCCGGAAGGCAAGAGCATCAAGGACGCCTTCGGCGCCCTCGAGCCGATCCGCCCCGAGTACCGCGATCGCGACGTGCGTCTCTCGGTCATGGACGGGCAGCGCATCGAGAAGGCGATCTACTTCCCGACCCTCGGCGTCGGCATGGAAGAGGCGCTGAAGGACGATACCGAGGCGGTGCATGCCGCCTTCGAGGCCTTCAATCGCTGGCTGCTCGACGACTGGGGCTTCGCGTACAAGGAGCGCATCTACGCGGCGCCCTACATCTCGTTGATCGACCGCGATCGCGGGATCAAGGAGCTCGAGTGGGCGCTCGCCAACGATGCGCGCTTCATCGTGATGCGGCCGTC
>JBIPOQ010000188.1:0-6786 GCA_044379055.1 Myxococcota bacterium | reverse complement strand
GCGGGATGCCGAAGCCCCTCGTCCACGCCGCCTTCGACGCGAACGACCGCGCGCCGATCACGGGTCTGGGCGTCAGCCCGGGCATCGCCGAGGGCCTGGCGCGGGTCGTCCACGAGCCCGGCGAGAGCGAGCTCGAGCCCGGTGAGATCCTCGTCTGCCATACGACGGATCCGAGCTGGAGCGCCTACTTCATGCTCGCAGCGGGGGTCGTGATCGACATCGGCGGGCCGCTCTCCCACGGCGCGATCGTCGCCCGGGAGCTCGGCATCCCCTGCGTCATCAACACCTCGGACGGGACCCGCCGCCTGCGTACCGGCGATCGCATCCGCGTCGACGGCGGAACCGGACGCGTGGAGCGGCTCGCGTGAGCGAAGGCGCCGAGAGCCGTCGCGCCCTGCACGCGCTGCTCGGGACGCTGGCCGAGATCGATCGGCGCCCTCTCGCCGCCGACCGCGGCCCCGAGGATCCCGCCGAGGTCGCGAGCGGCGTCCGATTCCTGCTGCATCTGCTCGGCGGAGGCCTCGACCTCGCCCTCGAAGCCGATCCCCGCCGGCCCGCCTTCCGACCGACGATGTCCGCCGGACGCCGCTTCTACGGCGACAACCCGGACGCCATCTACCAGTCGACGACGATCGATCCGACCCTCGCCTGGCGGATCCGCGGCCGCACGCAGGGCGCCGTCTACACCTCCTTCACCGTCGAAGGCGGCGGCAGCCTCGACACGCGCTATCCGCCGGGCCGCGTCGTCTCGAGCCTCAACGACACGAAGCTCGGAGTCGCGGCGGACGGACGCTATGCGCTCGTCGCGAGCGTCGCGCCCTGGTCGGGGCCGGAGGCCTGGCTGCCGCTCGCGCCGGACGCTTGCTCGATCGTGACGCGACACTATTTCGAGGGCGACGAGCCGGTCGATCGTCGGCTCGCAATCCCGATCGAGATCGAGCCGATCGACGGCCCGGCCGACCCGTCGACGGGCGCATCGAAAGGCCCCTCGAGCGGCACATCGATCGGTTCACCGAACGACTCATGGACCGGATCCGCGAGCCGCGAGATGTTCGGCCGCGCCTTCGCGCGGGACGACGCGGCGCTGGCGCGCGGGATCCGGCGCGTCGAGAACTTCGTCCGCGGACTCTCGCTCGACTATGGCCGCAACGGCCCCGCGATCGATTTCGCGTCGAGCGAGCCGAATCGCTTCGGGCCGCCGTCGGGCTGGTCGGGCGAAGTCGGCCAGGGCCCCGTCGACCAGTCGAATCTCTGGGCGCCCTTCGCGCTCGAGGACGGCGAGGCCCTCGTGATCGAAGGACGCTTTCCGCGCTGTCGCTTCGCGAACCTCGTCGTCTGGAACCGAAACCTCCAGAGTCTCGGTCGGCCGGGAACCCGCGCCTCGCTCAATCGTCGACAGACGCGGCTCGAGGCGGACGGAAGCTTCCGGATCGTCGTCGCCCACACGGATCCCGGCGTGCCCAACTGGCTCGACACGGGCGGTGAGCCGCGCGGCGTCGTGTTCGTCCGGTATCTGCTGCCGGAGGAGCGGCCGGAGGGGCTCGAGGCGCGGGTGGTGCGGGCGGCGAGGATCGATCGCCGTTAGGCGCGCCGCCTCGCCCGCTCAGCCCGTGCGCCCCGCCGCGAGCTCCTCGGCGCGCGAGCTGCTGGCCAGGCGGATCAGATCCTCATGGAGCTCGAACCAGACGCCGTGGAGCGAGTCGACCCGCGGCGAGGCGACGAAGCGCCCGTCGCCTTCGCGGATCTTTTCGAGGGCGAGGCCGAGGCGGGCGGCGTCCCGGGCGAGGCGGGGGAGCCGCGCCGCGAGGTCGGCGAGCCAGGGCACGGTGTCGCTGCAGATCGTCGCGAGCCGTTCGACGACCGACGCATCCCAGCGCGCGTTCGTATGGTCGTTCGGGACCCGTTCCGCGCCGTCGAGGCGGAGCTGCCAGTCGGTGACCGCCTCCTTCATGCGCAGATCGAGCGGTTGGAAGGCTTCGAGCGCGCTGCGCGCGACATCGACGCCGAGCGCCACCTGGTCGGACGCGAGGAGCACCTTCGCGCGGAGGCGGCCCGCGTCGGTCAGTCGGAATCCGATCGGGCGCGCGGCGACGACGTCGCCCGTGAGAACGAGGGCGTCGAGCACCGGGTCGAGCGTCTCGGCGTCGGTCGCGAGCGCGGGGGCGAGGGCGTCGCGGGTTGCGGTGCCCTTGATGGAGAGGGCACGGACGAGCGCGTCGTCGAGCGCGTCGGGCGTCGTCGCGAGCACGGGCGAGTCCGGAGTGGCACGCAGCGCGGGGGCTTCGGCTCGGGACGACGCGGCGGCGGGGATGGGCTCGCGGCCGAGATCCCGGACGAGGTCGAGTCCGAGCTCTCCCGCCCACGCGATCAGCTGTGCTGCCTCGGGGACGACGCTGCGCTCGACGTCGAGGGGACCGGCGTAGACGAAGCCCGTCGTGCCGTCGATCGAAAGCAGCTCGCCTTCGCCGATGCGCCGGCCGGCGAGCTCGATCCCGCCCTCGTCGATCGAGAGCGCCGCGAGCCCGACGACGGCGGGGATGCCCCAGCCCCGGGCGACGACGGCGGCATGGCTCGCGAGACCGCCCCGCGCGGTCAGGAGTCCGCAGGCGACGGCCATGCCTTCGACGTCGTCCGGCGAGGTTTCGGGGCGGGCGAGCAGAACGCGATGACCGTCGGCAGCTCGGGCCAGCGCGCGCGCGATGGTCGTCGCGAGCTCGCCCGTCGCGATGCCGGGGCTCGCGCCGAGGCCGCGGGCGAGGGGCTGGACGCTCTCCGCCGACTCGGCGCCCTTCGCTGGGGCGATCGAGGCTCCGTCGCCGCGCCGATCTCGGACGATCGTCGCGACCCGCGGCGGGTCGACGAGGAGCTCGCGCGTGCGTTCGACGGCCTCGCGCCGATCGAGGGGGAAGTCGGGATCGAGGGCCAGATCGGCGGCGATCCGGAGCGCGGCGCGCGCGCTGCGTTTGCCGACGCGGACCTGGAGGAGCCAGAGTCGACCGCTCTCGATCGTGAACTCGATCTCGCACAGATCACGATAGCTCTGCTCGAGACGGCGGCCGATCGCGTAGAGCGAGCGCGCCGCATCGGGCAGGCGGCCTTCGAGCTCCGCGAGGGGCACGGTCGCGTGGCGACCGGAGACGACGTCTTCGCCCTGGGCCTGGAAGAGGAGGTCGCCGTAGGGCCGATTCTCGCCGGTCGCGGGGTCGCGGGTGAAGAAGACGCCGGTCGCGGAGCGCTCGTCCTGATTGCCGAAGACCATCGTCTGGACGTTCACGGCCGTGAGCCCCTCGCCCTCGAGGCCTTCGCGGCGGCGATAGGCGCGGGCGCGCGCGGAGTCGGCGGATTGGAAGACGGCCTCGACGGCGTCGCGCAGCTGGACCCAGACGTCTTCGGGCGGCGCGTGGCCGACGCTCGTGCGAAACGAATCGGCGAGCCGTATTCGGCACTCGTCGGCGAGGCGCGGATGCGTCTGCGCGAGCGCCGCCGCCGTCCGGGCATCGAGGCCGACGTTCAGGACCGTGTCGAGCATCCCGGGCATCGAGACCGGCGCGCCCGAGCGGACGCTCACGAAGAGCGGCTTCCGCTCCGCGCCCGCGTCGTCGCGCCCGCCGCCGAAGCGTCGACCGGTCTGGCGCTCGAGCGCCTCGATGCCGGTGCGCAGCGCTTCTTCGAGGTCCGAGGTCCAGCCGCGCTCGCGATGGGACGCGCAGGCGCGGGTCGTGAGCACGAATCCGGGGGGCACCGGGAGGCCGAGCTCGCCCGCCATCCGCATCAGGCCGTCGCCCTTGCCTCCGAGGAGCTCGACCCGCTCGTCGCGGGGGAGCGGGATCGGTCGATCGAGATGCGCGAGCAGCAATTCGTTCCTCGACATGGCGCCGCCCACGTTACACTGCATGCCGTGTCCGTCGATCCCGTCCACGAAGCGCCGCATGAATCGGACGATCCCGCCTACTGCGAGACGTGGGCGTACCTGCTGACCGACGTCGATCGAAAGACGACGCTCCTCGTCCATGCGTCCTGGCTGCCCGGCCGCGGCGCGGGCAACCATCTCGTGACGCTCCAGCGCGCGGGCAAGCCGCCCGAGTCGATACGCGTCGAGACGCGGGAGCCCTTGCGATCCTCGCTCTTCGAGCTCGAGGTCGATCCCTGGAAGAACGCTCGCGTCCGTTGTCCCCGGCTCGACCTCGATCTCGAGTTCCCCGCCTTCACGCCCCCGGTCGACTTCGGCTCGCTCTTCAGTCTGGGCCACGGCATGCAGCAGGCCCACGTCCAGGCCGGCGTGCGCGCGACGGGCCGGATCGGCGGCGAGCAGCTCCGCAACGTCCCGGGCTTTCGCGATCGCTCGTGGGGTCCGCGCGACCTGCGGCAGATGGGGCGCCTCGTCGCGCTGCTCATGACCGGCGTCGAGCGCGACGTCTTCATCACGGTCAACAGCATCACCCATCGCGATCGGCCCTTCTCGGCGAGCCCCGATACCTCGCTCGGCTGCGTCGTCGTCGACGGCGAGATCACGGTCTTCGACCAGTCGCCCCGCGTGCTGCGCAACGCCGATGCGACGCCCGCCGTCTTCGAGCTCCCGGGCGGCGTCGTGGTCGACCTCGATCTCGCCGAGGCCTTCCAGGAGGGCCGCTTCCTCGCGGACCGGACGTCGGCGCCCGACGGCTTTCCGACGGCGGATCCGATCCTGATGATCCGGATGTGGGCGCTGGCGGCGCAGGCCCGGGGCCTGGGCCGGCTGGCCGGCTCGTACCAGGAAGGCTTCCTGTTCACGAACTAGCGGTCGCCCCCGCGCTGGTCAGCGAGAATCCATGGATCCCGAAGCGCCCAATGTCCTCCACACGCTGAGTCGCCGCGCGAGCTGGTCGCGCGCGAACGAGAAGGGCGTCTTCCCGGGCGTCTCGTCGCCGCTGAACTGGTCGATCTGGGGCGAGATCGGCGAGCGCGCCGTCCGCCGTGGGGCCTTCGATCTCGGGCTCCTCGACGCCGACGAGCTCGCGCCGCCGGACTCCATCGACGACTGGGGCTGGTCGATCTTCTACGGCCGCCCCTCGGCGAACGTCGATACCTGGCGCGCGCTCTACGAGCGGGGACTCGGCGCGACGGGGCAGGGCGCCGCGACCCAGCGCCAGGTCTTCGGCGACGCATCGGCTTCGAGCGCACGGGCGAGCGCGGGGCCGGCCGTGCCGGACGGCGATGGCCGCCGCGCTCGCGAGGAGGGCGCACGGCGCGCAGAAGCCGCCGAGCAGCGTCGGAGCGCGATCGCCGAGCGGCGGCCGGTCGCCGTCGCGACATCGCCCGATCGCTTGCGTTCGACCCGCGCGGAAGCGATCCGGTGGTGGAGCGAGGCGACCCGGGAGCTCGCGGGTGCGGGCGCGGGCGCGAAGGCGGCCGAACGGCGGCTGCGCGAGGCGCTCGAGCTCTTCGAGCGGGCCGACCGGGACCACATCGTCGTCTCGCTGCTCTCGACCGAAGCGGTGACGACGCTCTCGGCCGCGGCGGCGGCCGCGGGGCGGCCCGACGCGGCGAACGCCCTGATGGTCGGATATCCGGGCATGGAGGAGTTCGAGACGGCCGTCGCCGTCTGGGATCTCTCCCGCGGTCGCCTCTCGCTGGAAGCCTTTCTCGACGCGCACGGGTTCCACGGCTCGATGGAGGGCGAGATCGCGAGTCGGTCCTGGCGCGAGGATCCCTCGCCGGTCCGCGCGCTCGCCGAGCGTTATGCGAAGCTGCCCGAGGCCGACGATCCCCGGGTTCGGGAAGAGCGCGCGGTCCACGCGCGCAGCCGCCTCGAGGCCGAGCTGCGAGCGGCGGTGCCGGCGAGCGAGCGTGAGGCCCTCGATCGGACCTTCGCGCTGGCTTCCACCTGTCTCCCGATGCGAGAAGCGGGCCGCGCGACGCTGACGATCGCCCTCGACGCGATGCGCGCGGCGGCCCGCGTGCTCGGGCGCGCCTTCGCAGACGCTGGATGGCTGGGCGGCGCGGAGGACGTCTTCCTCGCGACGCGATTCGAGCTGCTCGAGCCGCCGGCCGACCTCCCGGCGCGGGTCGAGGCGCGTCGTGCGCTCGTCGAGGCGTATGGGCGCTTTGATCTGCCCGAGACCTGGCAGGGCATGCCGGAGAAGATCGCGCGGATCGATCGGCAGGAGGCCCTGCGAGGAACCCGGGGCCTCGCTCCCGGCGATCGGCTCGAGGGGCTCGGCGCGAGCGCGGGCGTCCACGAGGGCACGGCCCGCGTGGTGCTCGATCCGTCCGACCCGGCGCTCGAATTCGAGGCGGGCGACGTGCTCGTCGCCCCGGCGACGGATCCGAGCTGGGCCCCGCTCTTTCTCGTGGCCGGCGCCGTCGTCATCGAGACCGGCTCGAACATCAGCCATGCGGCGGTGGTCGCCCGGGAGATGGGGATCCCGGCGGTCGTCGCCGTGCGCGACGCGAGCCTGCGCCTGCGCGCGGGTCAGCGCTTGCGGGTCGACGGAAAGGCGGGCACGGTCGAGGTCGTCGCGGATCCGGTTTCTGATCGGGCCGCGGACTAGACGTTTCTCGCGCCGGGCGAAGGAGGGATGGACGATGGCGTTCCAGCTGGTGATGGCTTCGAAGAACTACTCCTCCTGGTCGCTGCGCGCGTGGCTCGCCCTCGAACAGACCGGGGCGCCGTACGAGGAGATCCTGATCTCGACCGCGGATCCCGATTGGCACGAGCAGATCCGGCGCATGTCGCCGAGCGGGAAGGTGCCGCTGTTGATCGACGGGGCGCTCCAGATCGGCGATTCGCTGGCGATCGTCGAGTAC
>JBIPOQ010000187.1:0-6878 GCA_044379055.1 Myxococcota bacterium | reverse complement strand
GTGCCGTCCGGCAGCACGCCGTGCAGCTTCGCCTCGAGGTCCGCCGGGTCGAGCCCATAGCGACTCGCGTCGAAGGCCGGATCCGAGATGTCCTCGAGATCGATGCGCCCCCGGCCGCCGTCGAGGCGCTCGAGCAGGCGTCCCTCCCGGGCGCAGAGCGGACACTCGGCGTCGTAGAGGATGCGGATCTGCCAGCCCGGTCGCCCCGCTTCAGCCGGCATGCGCCGCATCGAATCGGAGGCAGCCGAGCTCGGCCGCCAGTCGGCGCGCCCCCTCCTGCTCGCGCAGCTGCTCGAGGGCGCGCAGCTCGATCTGTCGCACCCGTTCGCGCGACACCCCGAGCTTCTCGCCGATCTCGGCCAGCGTCCGGGTCGGCTGCTGCTCGAGCCCGAAGCGCGCGACGATCACCTCGCGCTCCCGCGGCTCGAGCACCGGCAGGATCGCCGAGAGCCCCGCGCTCAAGGCCGCACGATCCAGGCCCGCCGCGACGTCGACGTCGTCCGGCGCCGCCAACGTATCCTCGACCATGAGCTCTTCGGCGCCGCGCACGAGGGCCTGGGTCGACACCTCGGGCGTCAGGCTCCGGCAGAGGTCGTCGACCTCGGCGGCATCGAGACCGAGCCGCATGGCCAGATCCCGGGCGCTCGGCTCGCTGGCGCTGGTCGGGCGCAGCTGATCTTCCAGGCGTCGCAGCCTTCGCTGCTGGTCGATCAGCGGGCTCGGAATGCGCACGGTCCGGGCATCGTTCGAGACCGCGCGCACGAGCGCCTGCTCGATCCACCACACGGCGTAGGTCGAGAACTTGTAGCCGCGGCGGTAGTCGAACTTCTCGACCGCGCGGATCAGTCCGACGTTGCCTTCCTGGATCAGGTCGAGGAACGGCACGCCGCGTCCGCGGTAGTTCTTCGCGCAGCGGACCACGAGGCGGAGGTTGTGCGAGATGAAGCGGTTCTTGCTGTCCGAGAGACGTGCGCGCTCCTCGTCGGCCCGCGCGAGGCTCTCGCGCACGCCGTCGAGCTCGTCGAGCCACTTCTCGGCGCTGGGGGCGGACGTCGGTCGCGCCGAGAGACCCGCGTGGATCTCGAGCAGGACCGGGAGCGCGAGGTCGGCGGCCTGCACGCACTGCGAGAGGGCGAGCGCCGAGGCGCGGGCGCGACGCGGGGCGCGCCTTCGCCGGTCGTCGTCGAAGCGCTGCAGCGCGGCATCGATCCGCTCGAAGGCGGCGTCGACGATCTGGTTCAGGTCGTGGTCGTGGTCGTCGCGATGGCGCCGGGAGAGGGCGCCGGTGACGTGGCCGTGGCGGAGGCGCTCCTGCCATCGGGCGAGGAGCCGGCGCGCCGTCTCCGGGATCGCCGCGAGGGTCTCGCGCAGCCCGGCCTCCGCGGCCTCCATCTGCTTCAGCAGCTCGAGCTGCTCGTCCTGGCCCAGGACGCGGGTGTCGAAGATGTCGTCCAGGTAGCTCTGCAGGAGCTCGCGGTCGGACGGGGTCTCGGCCTGCGGGGCGCTGCTCTTCCGGATGCTGCCCTTCTGCGCATGGAAAGGTCGGGTCGTATCCAGCATGCGTTCTCCGATCGGGGCGGGTCGCGTTGGAAAAGAAGGTCCGGGTCTAGGGTCGGTTTGTCAAGAAAAAATCTATACAAAATTTCTAAGCCGTGATATACCTCAGCCCCATGGGTGGTGAGGAGCCGACATACCCGCTCCGGGTGGCCGTGCGGATGACGGGCCTCTCGGCCGAGCGGATCCGGGCCTGGGAGGCTCGCCATGCCGCCGTCCGTCCCGTTCGGACACCGGGCGGGTCCCGCCGGTACCGGACAGCGGACCTGGAGCGGCTCCGTCTGTTGCGGGACGCCGTCGAGGCCGGGCACCGGATCGGGGATCTCGCCCAGCTCGACGAGGCCGCCCTGCGCGCCTGTGTCGCCGAGCCCCCCCTGGTCTCGGACAGCCTCGGGAGCGAGGCGCTCTGGGGGGCGCTCGCGCGGCTCGAGGCGGACCGCGTTCGCCTCCTGCTCGAGGAGAAGCGCGCTGCGCTCGGGACCCTCGAATTCGCGCGCGCCTTCGCGCTGCCCTTTCTCCACGAGGTCGGTCGCCGATGGGTGGAGGGCGAGCTCTCCGTCGCGGCCGAGCATCTCGCCTCGGCGCTCCTCTCCTCGATGCTCGGCGCGGCGCTCCTCGCCCACCAGCCCGACGCCGCAGGGCCGTCGATCCTGTTCGCGACGCCCTCGGGCGAGCCCCATGCCCTGGGCCTCTGCATCGCCGCACTGACGGCGGCGCATGCCGGGGCTGCGCCGATCTATCTGGGGGCCGACGTGCCCGAGGACGATCTCGTGGCGAGCGTCGAGCGCTCCCGCGCGGACGTGCTCGCGCTCGCCTTCGTCACGCTGCCCCGGGACTCGGCCGAGGACGGGCTCCGACGGCTGCGGCGCCGGTTGCCCGAGCGGGTCGAGATCTGGATCGGAGGCGCCGGCGCGGCGCGCTGTGCGCCGATCCGCGGGGTCGTGAACGTCGCGAACCTCGATCAGCTGGCTTCCCACGTGGCCTGGAAGCGGATGCCGCGTGATGGGCAGGAGATGTGATGGAGCGGGTCGCAATCATCGGGGCCGGGGTAGCGGGATTGCGCCTGGGGGGGCTGCTCCAGGCCCGAGGCCATTCGGTCGAGATCTTCGACAAGGCCCGCGGACCGGCGGGCCGCATCGCGACGCGCCGGCTCGACTGCGGGCGCTTCGATCACGGCGCGCAGTACTTCACGGCTCGCAGTCCCGTCTTCGTCGAGAAGGTCCGTGACTGGATCGCACGGGACGTCGTGGCGCCCTGGACCGGTCGGGTCGTGACCCTCGAGGCGGGCGCGGTGCGCGACGAGCCGGCGCCCGTCGAGCGGCATGTCGGCGTGCCGAGCATGAGCGCGATCGCGCGAGATCTCGCGAGCGGATTGTCGGTGGAGGCAGGCGTGCGCATCGCGTCGGTCCGGCGGATGGGCGCGAAATGGCTCCTCGTCGGCGACGACGGCTTCGAGCGGCCGGGCTTCGATCTCCTCGTGTCGGCGGTCCCGGCGCCGCAGGCGCCGCCCTTCTTGACGGGCTCGACCGAGTTCACGCTCCACGCACGGCGGGTGGAGTTCGCGCCTTGCCACGCCGCGATGGTGCAGTTCGAAGCGCCCGTCGACGCGGCGTTCGATGCGGCGTTCGTGAAGGCTTCGATGCTCGGCTGGGTCGCTCGCGAGGCGAGCAAGCCGGGGCGCGAGCCGTCGAATGCGTGGGTGCTTCATTCGACGCCGGACTGGAGCCGGGCGAACGTCGATCGACAGGCGGATCAGGTGCTCGAGGTCCTGCGCGAGGCGTTCGAGAAGGCCCTCGATGGGAAGCTGCCGGCGGTTCGCGCCGCCGCGGTCCATCGTTGGCTCTTCGCCCGCGCGACGAATCCCCTTCCGGGCGCCTGCCTCTGGGATCCGGAGATCGGTCTCGGCGTCTGTGGAGATTGGCTCCAGGGCGACCGCATCGAGGACGCCTTCCTCTCGGCCGAGCGCCTGGCGGAGGCGATCCTCGTCTCGCGCGAACGCGAATCGGCGGGCTGATGCGCGGGCTGCACTGGTTCCGCAACGATCTCCGCCTCGACGACAATCGCTCGCTCGCGGCCCTCGCCGAACGCGTCGACGCCTGGCTCCCCGTCTTCGTCCTCGATCCGGAGCTCCTCGCGCGCAGTGCCCTCGATCGGCCGCGCACCCGCTTCCTGCTGGATTGTCTGGCGAGCCTGGGCGCCGACCTCGCGGCGCGCGGCGTTCCGTTGCAGATCCTCGCGGGACGACCCGAGGTCGTGCTCCCGAAGCTCGCGCGCGAGACGAAGAGCGCGCTCGTCTCCTGGAACACGGCGCCGACTCCCCTCGGCGAGCGCCGCGACGTCCGCGTCGAAGCGGCCCTGCGTCGGGAGGGCGTGGAGACCCTCGCCCTGCGCGACCATACCGTCTACGCCCCCGACGAGATCCGCACGCGCACCGGCGGGCGTTATGTCGTCTATACGCCGTACCGCAATGCCTGGTGGGAGGCCTGGCAACGCGAGCCGCGGGGCTGCACCGGACGCAGCCGTCTTCCGGCGCAGGCGATTCCCGGCTTCGTTGCGGTGACGCCCGCCGCGCTCGCGCGGCGGAACGGCGAGGATGCCCGGCAGGACGCAACGCCGCGCCTTCCGCGCGGCGGCGAAAAGGTCGCTCGCCGCCGCCTGGCGCGCTTCCTGTCCACGGCAGCGGCCGACTACGCCGTCGATCGGGATCGCCCCGACCGGGACGGAACCTCGCGCCTCTCGCCCCATCTCCGCTTCGGCGCGATCTCCGTCCGCCGCTGCTTCAGCGAGGGGCTCCGCGCGGCCGAGGCCGAGCCCCGCGCGCGGGTCGGCATTCGCAAATGGCTCGACGAGCTCGTCTGGCGCGAGTTCTACCACTCGGTCCTCGCCCACTCGCCCCACGTCCTGACGCGCAACTTCCGCCCCGAATACGACCGACTCGCCTGGCTCGACGACGACGAGGCCTTCGAGGCCTGGAAGGCGGGGCGCACCGGTTATCCCTTCGTCGACGCCGGCATGCGCCAGCTCCGGGCGACGGGCTGGATGCACAACCGGGCGCGCATGGTCGTCGCGAGCTTCCTGACGAAACACCTGCTCATCGATTGGCGCCGCGGCGAGCGCTACTTCTTCGACGCCCTCGTCGACGGCGATCCCGCCACGAACAACGGCGGCTGGCAGTGGGCGGCTTCGACCGGCACCGACGCCCAGCCCTACTTCCGCATCTTCAATCCGGTGGCCCAGGGCGAGCGCTGGGATCCGGAGGGGCGTTATGTCCGACAATGGGTCCCCGAGCTGCGCGGGCTCGCCGCGAAGCAGATCCATGCCCCCTGGCGACACGGCGAGCCTTTGCGCGGCTATCCCGGGCCGATCGTCGACCACGACCTCGCGCGGAGCCGGGCCCTCGCGGCGTTCCGCAAGGCGCGTCAGCCCGCCAGCAAGGCGCGCACGCGCTCTTCGCGATAGGCGAAGATCCGCTCGAGCTTTCGCCGGACGAGGGGATGGGCGATTTCGCCGAGGGGCGCGAAGGGCAGCCGGTAACGCACCTCGTCGCGGATGCGGGTCGACGTCGGCGACAGGGCCTCGAAGCGGTGCTCGTGGATCCAGACGCGAAACGGGCCCGACTCCTGCTCGTCGACGAAGCGACGGCCCGGCTCCCAGGCCGTGATCCGGGTCTTCCACGTGAAGGGCACCGCGTAGAGACTGAGGCGGTAGTCGATCCGGGCGCCGACGCCCATCGCGATCGGCAGCGGCGTCAGGATCACGAAGCGCAGCTCCGGGGGCGTGATCGCCTCGAGGTTGCCGGCGTCGGAGAAGAAGTCGAAGACGCGGTCGATCGGGCGGTCGAGCGTGATGTCGGTCAAGATCCGGTGATCCATGGGCCTCTCGACGGGTCGGGTGCGCGGATCGGCCGAGCCTAGGAGGGGGGAACGTCGTGTCAAGCGACGCACGAGGAGAGCGCTTGTCCGAGACGAAGAGCGGGACCGGGAGCGAGACGGCGAGCGAGCCGGTCTGGAAGAAATGGCACGACGAGAGTCGGCCGGTCACGCTCGGCGTGTCGGCCTGCCTGCTCGGGGCCGAGGTCCGCTTCGACGGCGGCCACAAGCGCGATCGCTACCTGACGGACGTGCTCGGCGAGAACGTGACCTGGTTGCCGGTCTGTCCGGAGCTCGAGATCGGGCTCGGCATCCCGCGGCCCGTGATCCAGCTGCGCGGCGGGGAGCGCGGCGATCGACTCGTGCTGCGCGACGGGAGCGCGGATCTGACGGACACGATGCGCGACTACGCCGACGCGCGGATCGCCGAGCTCGATGCGCTGGGACTCGACGGCTACGTCCTCAAGAAGGACTCGCCGTCGTGCGGCATGGCGCGGGTTCGCGTCCACGGCGCGCCCGGCGGCATGCCGCAGCGGACGGGCGTCGGCCATTTCGTGCAGGCGCTCGAGCGGCGCATGCCGCTCCTGCCTCTCGAAGAGGAGGGGCGGCTCAACGATCCGGCGCTCCGCGAGGGATTCATCGAGGCGATCTTCAGTCGCAACCGCTGGCGCGTGCTCGCGTCGCGGGGCTTCTCGCGCAAGGGGCTCGTCGCGTTTCACGAGGCCCACAAGATGCTGCTCCTCGCCCACGACGAGGGCCTCTATCGCCGCCTCGGGCGCATCGTCGGCAGCTTCGGCCAGCAGCCCGACGAGGAGATCTACCGCAGCTATGCCCCGCTCTTCGCCGCCGCCTTCGCCCAGCGCGCCACCGTCGCGCGCCACGTCAACGTCCTCGAGCATCTCTTCGGCTACCTGAAGAAGCGGATCTCGAGCGTGGAGAAACGCGAGATCGCCGCCTCGATCGCGGAGTATCGCGCCGGGCGGATCCCCCTCGTCGTCCCGATCTCGCTGCTCCGGTTCCTGGTCGCCGCCCACGACGTCGAATACGTGCAGGGTCAGCTCTACCTCGAGCCGCATCCGCGGGAGCTGATGCTCCGCAATCACGTCTAGTCGTTCGGCGCGGCGGGACCGGCACCGACGGCCGGCGGGACGGCGAGCCGCGCGAGGCGCGGTCGGTAGAGCGAGGGGGTCGTCCGCAATCGCTCGAGCACGGCGGGGATCTCGTCCGGGCGCTCCGCGAAGAGATTGCAGACCCACGTGACGACCAGCTCGCCGCTCGGCGCGAGCTCGGGATGCGCTTTGCCCGCATAGCAGAAGGGCTCTCCCGGCGCGGCATCCGGTCCCGCAGCGAGCTCGGGAACCCGCAGGAGCGGAGCGCGCGCGGACCAGGGACCTGCGAGCCGCCGCGCCCGGCGCAGCCAGATCGTGTCGCCCCGATCGTCGTCGCCCGAGCCGG
>JBIPOQ010000186.1:0-6903 GCA_044379055.1 Myxococcota bacterium | reverse complement strand
CCAGCGCGTGGCGTCGCTCTCGCCGCTCGCGACGCACCTCCTGCTCGAGCTCGACGCGCTCGATCGGATCGTCGCGGTCGACGTCGAATCGGCCGCCCTTCCGGGACTCGCCGGGCGTCCGAAGATCCCCGCCGAGGACGACGAGGCGCTGCTGCGGCTGCGCGCCGTCGAGCCGGATTGGGTCGTCCTGCCCGAGAGCCGTGCGGAGCTCGCGGCGCGGCTCGCGGCGGCCAACCTTCCGACGGTCGTCGTCGCGGTGCACGACTTCGACGATGGGTTCACGCTCTGGGGCGATCTCGCCGGTCGTCTGGGCCGCGCGGAGGCGGCGCGGCCTCGCATCGCCGCCGCATCGCGCCCGTTCGCCGAGATCGCCGCCGAGTCCCACGGCGATTCGCGCCCGCGCGTCGCCGCGATCGATCGGTTCGAGCCCCTCGCCCTCGTCGGGGACCATCGCTTCGCGACGGCCCTGATCGAGATCGCGGGCGGAGAGAACGTGACCCACGGAGCGACCGGAGCGACGGCGACCCAGGCGATGGAGCCCGAGGCGCTGCGGGCCCTCGCCCCGGCGCTGCTCGTCCACGCGAGCCCGCGGCCCGTGCCGGCCTCCGAGCAGCAGGCCCTGACCAGCCGCTTCGCCGACGTCGCCCCGCTCGTCTTCGTCGAGCTCGACCCGGATCGCTTCTTCGCCCCCGAGACGGTCGAGGCGGCCCGCCGGCTCCGGACGGCGATCGCGCCGCTCGCTCGCCCGCGCGCCGAGGCGCGCTAGGCGAGGCCCGCCCGCGCTAGGCCTGCCAGCGGACCGGCATCGCCGAGTAGCCCTTCACGAACTCCGTCGCGTAGGTCTGGAGGCGGGTCGCGTCGACCTCGAACTTCGGGAAGCGCGCGAGGATCTCCTGGATCGCGATCTCGCCTTCCTTGCGCGCGACGTGCAGGCCGATGCAGGCGTGGTGGCCGTGGCTGAAGGAGAGCGAGCGCGGCGCGTTGCGGTGGAGGTCGTAGCGGTCGGGGTCGGGGAACTCGCGGTGATCCCGGTTCGCGGACGTATAGAGGAGGACGATGACCTGTCCCGCGCGCATCGGGATGCCGTGGCGCTCGACGTCGCGCGTGATCAGCCGGCACATGTTGTTGGTCGGCATGTCGATCCGGACCGCCTCGTTGAAGGCCGGCACCGCGAGCTGCGGGTTGGCGACGAGCTCGGCCCGCTGGTCGGGATTCTGCGCGAGGCGCAGCATCAGGTTCGCGAGCACCTTCGGCAGGGTGTCGGTCCCGCCGATCAGGAGCAGCGAGAGATGCGAGCCGATCGCATCGTCGTCGAGGGCGTTGCCGTTCGCGTCGCGGTACTCGCGCAGGACCGAGATCGCGTTGGGCTCGGCCGGGGGCTTCGCCCGCTGCTCGGCGGAGATCCGGCGCAGGTAGCCGTTCATCTCCATCATCGCCGCGAGGCCCTCTTCGGACATGCCGGGCTGTCCGGGCACGCGGGCGAAGAAGCGACTCACGAGCGTCCGGAGATAGATCTCGTCCTCGACCGGCAGGCCGATCACGCGGCAGCCGACCTGCATGGCGAGCCGCTGGGCGAAGTCCTCGACGAACTCGATCTGATCACCGCTCGACCAGGGGTCGAGCAGATCCGTCACGACCTGTCGGATCCAGGGGTCGAGGGCCCGCATGCGGGCCGGCATGAAGTGCTTGCGGAGGCCGGCGCGCAGCGTCGTGTGGTCCGGCGGATCCATGTTGTTGAGCAGCGGAAGGACGGGCTGGACCTTGGTCAGGAGATGGGCCGAGGTGCCGCCCCGCCCGTTCGACACGAAATCCCCTTCGCACGCCCACCACACGTCCTCGAAGCGCGACAGCGCGAAGGCGTCCCAGCGCGGCATGTAGTAGACCGGCGCCTCCTCGCGCAGGCGGCGGTAGATGGCGTGGTTGTCGCCGTGGATGACATCGTGGGAGAAGGGATCGTACTCGACCGTCATGCTCGTTTCGTGCCTTTTCTGATGGCTTGGCCGCGCCGTCCGGGGGCGACGACCCCGCATGGTACGCAGACATCGACCCAGCGTCGATCGCGCGCGCGGAGGGCCTCGAACCGGGGGAGTCCGGGCGGCTGGACCGCCGATGCAGCCCGTGTGCAGACTGGTAGCATGAAGCTCCGTCGGGGCCCCGGCGGCGGTCTCGGCCCGCCCAGCCCCGGAATCCCAGCGAGGAGCGGAATTCATGTCCAAGGTCCTGATCACCGGATGCAGCCGAGGGATCGGCTACGAGACCGCGCTCCTGCTGGCCCGCGCGGGCCACGAGGTCGTCGCGACCCTGCGCCGGCCCGGCGCCTGCGACCTCGCGAAGATCGCCGCCGAGCAGGGGCTTCCGCTCACGGTGCAGGCCCTCGACGTCGACGACGACGCCTCGGTCGCCGCCGTCTTCGACGAGCACGCCGAGTCGATCGACGCCCTCGTCAACAATGCCGGCCTCTACAGCATCAATGCCGTCGAGGACGAGAGCATCGAGCAGTACCAGCGGGTCATGCAGACGAATTTCTTCGGGGCGGTTCGCTGCGTCAAGCGGGTCCTGCCGGCGATGCGCAAGCGCAAGAGCGGCTGCATCATCAACGTGACCTCGATCGCCGGGCGCGTCGCCTTCTTCGGACAGGCCGCCTACTCCGCGTCGAAGTTCGCACTCGAGTCGTTCAGCGAGTCCCTCGCGCAGGAGGTCGCGGCCCACGGCATCCGGGTCGCGCTCGTCGAGCCCGGCATCATCGATACGGCGATGGCCACGACGAATCTTCCGCAGTACACGCCGGGGACGATCTACCCCCACGGCCGCCGCGTCCACGCCTTCTTCCGCAATCCCGACAAGCCCGAGGCGCCGGCGGATCTCGTGAGCCGGAAGATCCGCCAGCTGATCGAGGGCGACGATCGGCGGCTGCGACATCCGGTCGGGCCCGACATGTTGCCGCTCCTCGGCTGGCGGCTCTCGCTCTCGGACGAGGAGTGGATCCGGCTCGGCGCGCTCGAGCGCGACGCCGACTACAACCGGCGCGTGCTGTCCGACACGGGCGTCGACCTGCACCTGGGCTGACGCCGAACGGAGGGTCTCCGATGGACCGATTGACGATCGTCTCCTGCGACTGCCATGCCGCCGCCAGCCCGCCCGTCTATCGCGACTACCTCGAATCCGCCTATCGCGCCCGCTACGACGCGCTGCTCGCCGACCCCGCGGCGGTCGCGCGTCGCGCGGCCGCCATCATCGGCCCGAGCGCCCCGACGGGCGACGGGGACGACGAACGCGAGCCCCTCACCGCACGCTGGGACATGCCGAGGCGGATCGCCGAGCTCGATCGCGATGGCATCGCTGCGGAGGTGATCTTTCCCCAGCCCGCCGGCCGCAACGCCCCGCCCTTCTACAACATCTTCGGCCATCCCTTCGATCCGAACGATCCCGCCGCCGCGGCCGCGGGCTGCCGCGCCTACAACCGCTGGCTCGCCGACTTCCTGCGCGACTCGCCGTCGCCCGAGCGCCATGCGGGCCTCGCCCTCGTCGGCATCGTCGACGACGTCGCTGCGGCCGTGAAGGAGATCGAGTGGGCGCGCGCAGCGGGCCTGCGCGGCGTCATCCTGCGCAGCCAGCCCCTCTCCGGTCCGGGCTGGCACGACCCGCGCTTCGAGCCGATCTGGTCCGCCTGCGAGGCCCTCGGGCTCCCGATCCATACCCATGGCGGCGAAGGCCTCGAGCTCGGCGACCTGCCCGGCGCGACCTCGATCTTCTTCACCGAGGTCTGCTGGTTCGCCCACCGCCTCTTCTGGCATCTGCTCTGGTCCGGCGTTCTCGAACGCCATCCCAAGCTCCGCCTCGTCTTCACCGAGCAGTTCGCCGACTGGGTCCCCGGCCTGCTGAAGCAGCTCGACATGCAGTACGCCGGCACCGTCTCGTCGGCGACCCTGACCTCCGGCCTCTCGCGGAGGCCCTCCGACTACTGGGCCCGACAGTGCAGCGTCGGGGCTTCGTTCATGTCGCGCGCCGAGTGCGAGATGCGCCACGCCATCGGCGTTCCGACGATCCTCTGGGGCTCGGACTTCCCTCACGAAGAAGGGACCTGGCCCGCGACGGCCGCGGCGCTGAAGACGACCTTCGCCGGCGTGCCCGAGCCCGAGCTGCGTGCCATGCTCGGCGACAATGCGATGAAGGTCTACGGCTTCGACCGCGACGCCCTCGCCGTCCATGCCCGGCGCATCGGCCCGAGCGTCGCGAGCTTCACCTGAGCCGACCCGAGACGACGAGGAGCGCCCCGTGACGACGACGATGGATCTCGACGCGATCGACTTCGGCCTGCAGCCGCTGCCCGGCGACTCGCTCCACGCGGTCCTCCGCGCCTATCGCGAGCGCGGCCCGGTCCAGCCGACGCGTTTCCTGGGCCTGCCGGCCTTCGTCATCACGAGCCACGAGGCCCTCGAAGAGGCCTTCCTCGACGAGCACGCCTTCCCCGGCCATCGCATGTACCAGGCCTCCTTCGAGCCGGCGATCGGCAAGAGCTTCATCTCCGACCCGGACCCGGCGAGCCACCTGCTCTTCCGCAAGCTCGCGACCCCCGCCTTCCGCTCCCGCGCGGTCGCGAGCTACGAGCAATCGGGCCTCGCCGCCCTCGCGAACGAGCTCGTCGATCGCATCGCTGGCCGCCTCGCCGACGGCGACGTGGTCGACCTCGTCGCCGACTTCTCGGCCCGCTTCCCCTACCTCGTCATCAGCCGGCTGCTCGGCCTGCCTCGGGATCGCGAGGACGAGTTCCACGGCTGGGCCCTCGCGCTGCTGACCTACCGCGACGACCCCGAGCGCGGGCGCCGCGCGCGTCAGTCGCTCTCGGACTTCCTCGCCCCGATCGTCGAGGAGCGACGCCGTCGGCCACAGAACGACGTGATCTCGGAGCTGCTCCAGGCGGAGGTCGACGGCCGCAAGCTCGACGACGAGGAGGTCTTCTCGCACGTCCGGCTGCTCTTCCCGACCGGCGGCGAGACGACCCACGGCTCGCTCGGGAACCTGCTCTCCGCCCTCTTCCTGCACGACGGCGCCTGGGGGCGGATCGTCCGGAATCCCGGCGACATCCCGGCCGCCGTCGCCGAGGGGCTCCGCTACGACACGCCGATCGCCGTCCTACCTCGCCTCTCGCGCAGCGCGCCGACGACCTTCCGCGGCACCGATCTGCCCGCCGACAGCTGGTCCCTCTTCGCGATCGCCGGCGCGAACCGCGACCCCGAGACCGTCCGGGATCCCGATCGTTTCGATCTCGACCGCGTCCAGCCCCCGAATCTCGTCTTCGGCCGGGGCCCGAAGAGCTGTCCCGGCCTCCACCTCGCGCGCCGCAACATGGCGGTCGCTCTCGAGGTGCTGACGCGGCGGATGCCCGAGCTCGAGCTCGTCGACCGGGAGGCGGCGCTGCCGCGGCGCACCGTGCTGCGCGCGCCGGCGGCGCTGCGCGTTCGCCGAAGCCGTTAGTCGCTCCGTCCCGCTGCGCGCGAAGACCCCGCGACGCCTCAGCCGGCGAGCGGCGGGAAGAGCAGCTTCAGCCCCGTCGCGATCGTCTCGATCGCGATCGCCGCGAGGATCAGGCCGAACAGGCGCACGATCACGTTGAGCCCGATCGGCCCGATCGCGCGCCCGACCCGCTCGGCGTGGCGGAACACGATCGCGCAGGCACCGGCGACGAGCGCGATGCTCGCGAGCACGAGCAGCACATGGATGAGGCCCGTCCCGCGATCCATCTGGATCACGACCGCGCTGATCGCGCCAGGCCCGGCGAGCAGGGGAATCGCGAGGGGCACGACCGCGATGCCGAGCTTGTCGCCCGAGGCGGCCGCCTCCTCCCGCGTCTGCCGGAGCGGCGTCTCCTGAGCGCCGAGCATCGAGATCGCCATGAGCAGCATCACGATGCCGCCGCCGACCCGGAAGGCCGGGAGGCTCGTTCCCATGATCCGAAGGAGCGTGTCGCCGGTCAGCGCGGCGACCGAGAGGACGACGAGGACGGCGATTGCCGCCGTGCGCGCCGTCTTCCGCCGCTCGTCGGCGGTGTGGCTCTCGGTCATCTGGAGGAAGAAGGGGATCGCCGCGAGCGGATCGATGATCGCCGCGAGGGCGACGACGAAGCGGGTGTACTCGGTGATCCAGGGATCCGTCACTGCGAGGGCCCTCCCCGAGGCCGCCGCGAGTGTGCTTGAATGCGGGCCGCAGCGAAAGTCGGCGCGTCCGGAAACGGTCCGGAGGCCTCCGCGGGCGATGGGGAGGCAGCATGGATCTCGAGGGACGCGTCGCACTCGTCACCGGAGCGAGCCGGGGCATCGGGCGGGCCATCGCCCTGCGCCTCGCCGCCGACGGCGCCGACGTGGCGATCAGCTACGCGAGCGATGCGCAGGCCGCGGCGGACTGCGTCGCGGCGATCGAGGCGACCGGTCGGCGTGGGCTCGCCGTCCGCGCCCCGGCCGAAGACCTCGCCGCGGGCGAGGCGCTCGTCGCCCGGACGCGCGAGGTCCTCGGCCCGATCGGGATCCTGGTGAACAACGCCGGCATCGACTGGGACGGGACGCCGGTGGCCGAGACGCCACCCGAGGCGCTGCTGCGCGTCCTGCAGATCAATGCCGTCGCGCCGCACCACCTCTCGCGGCTCGTCCTCCCGGCGATGCGGACGCTCGGGCGCGGGGACATCGTGATGGTGTCGAGCTCGGTCAGCGAGGTGAAGGGCGCGGGCTATGCGCCCTACTGCATGAGCAAATGTGCCCTCGAGGCCCTCGCCGCCGTGCTCGCGAAGGAAGAGCGTGCCCACGGCATCCACGTCAACACCGTCGCCCCCGGCCTCGTCGAGACGCCGCTCGGCATGCGCTATGTCGAGGCCCTCGGCGGCCGCAGCATGCGCGACCTCGACGCGATCGT
>JBIPOQ010000185.1:0-6930 GCA_044379055.1 Myxococcota bacterium | reverse complement strand
CACCTGCTCGAGATTGTCGATCACCGACCGGAAATACGGCCAGCGCCGATACATGGTCCGCAGCCGGGCGACCGCCCGGTCCCGACCGCCGGGCGCCGACGCGCAATACGCTTCGACCCCCGAGCCTGCGCCGTACCAGCTCGGCAGCAGGATGCGGGTCTGGTTCCACGAGAAGGTCCACGGAATCGCGCGCAGGTTCCGGATCGCCCGCGTCGCCGATCGTCGCGCCGGCCGGCTTCCCAGGTTGAGCGCCGAGATCTCCTCGATCGGCGTCATCGCGTAGAAGGCGTCGACGAAGCCCTCGGTCTCGTAGACGAGGGCGCGATAGGCCTTCCGCGACCCTTCGGCGAGGACCGACAGCGCCTCCCGCCAGCCCTCCGAGGGCTCCTTCGCCCGTCCGGAGATCTGCGGCGCGAGCGTCGCCTCGAGGGTCGCTGAGAGCAGCAGCTCGAGATGATAGGCGGCGGCGCTGCGCGTCCCGTACTTCGACGCGATGACCTCGCCCTGCTCGGTCAGCTTGATGCGTCCGTTCACGGTCCCGGTCGGTTGCGCGAGGATCGCGCGGTGGGTCGGGCCGCCGCCGCGGGCGATCGTGCCGCCGCGACCATGGAAGAACTCGAGCCGGATCCCCTCGCTCCGCGCCTGGGCCGCGAGCTCCCGCTGGACCCGCTCGAGGGCCTCGGCCGCGGCGAGATAGCCGCCGTCCTTCATCGAGTCCGAATAACCGATCATGACCTGCTGGCGCATCCCGCGCGCCTCGAGCTGCTGGCGATAGGCGCTCGAGCGGTAGAGGCGGTCCATCGACACCGCCGCCCCGGCGAGGCTCTCGATCGACTCGAAGAGCGGCACGATGTTGACGTCGCTCTCGAACCCGCCGGGCGCATGCGGTCGGACGAGACCGACCTGTCGACAGAGGGCGAGCAGCTCGAGCACGGCGACCGAGTTTTCCGCATCGCTGATGACGAGGTCGCGGATCGAACGACCACCGGGCGGAATCGGCAGGCTCGCGACGAAGGCGAGGGTATCGAGGACCTCCCGCGCGTCCTCCGACAGCCCCGTCCCGGGGATCGGGATCGGCTCCTGCGCGAGGATGATCTCCTCGAGAAAGGCCCGCTGCCCCGAGAGCGGAAGCGATTCGAGCGGTCCCGCCACCGGACAGATGATCTCGGCGCGCGCCTGGCGATGCTTCGACTGGTTCTGGCGAACGTCGAGGGCGACGAAATCGAAGCCGAAGACGTCGAGCTCCTCGATCAACGAGGCGAGCGCGCCGCGGACGAGGCGGCCGCCTTTGTGCTCGACGAGGCTCTCCCGGATCAGCTCGAGGTCCGCCTCCATCGCGCGCGCGTCGACGTAGCCGCCGAGCGACCCGGGCTCGCGCTCGAGGGCGTCCTCACGCAGCCGCGCCTCGAGGCGCGCCGCGATCGCGTTCAGCTTGACGCGGTAGCGCTCGGAGGAGTTCCGCCCGTCGATCCGGCTCGCGAGATCCGGGAGATCGCGGAGATCCTGCCGGATCGACGCCTCGAGCGCGTCGGAGACCGGTCTCCGCTGGTCGGAGAGCATCAGGCGCTCGATCAGCGGCTGGATGCGGGAGCGGTAGTGGTCGAGGATCGCCTCGCGATAGTGGCGGACGGCGAGGGCGGTGATCTGCGCGGTGACGAAGGGGTTGCCGTCGCGATCGCCGCCCATCCAGGAGCCGACCCGCAGACTGCGGGGCGCGGCGTGGGCGACGCGCCCGAGGATCTCCTGCGAGGCGTCGCCATACCCGTCGCGAAAAGCCGAGACGAACTTCGTCGTGACCTGGGGCACCGCATGGACCAGCACGTCGCGGAGCACGTGGATCGCATAACGTACCTCGTCGAGGGGCGTCGGTTTGCGCGTGCGCAGGTTCGTCGAGAGGTACATGCCCGTGATCTCGGCGAGGATCTCCTCTTCGAGATCGGTCCGTGTGGAGCCGGTCGCCGCCTCGCGACGGGTCAGCAGGGCGTCGATGCGGTCGAGGGTCTCGCGCAGGGACCAGCGCAGGGCCTCGGTCGGATGCGCCGTCAGGACGATCGTCGCACGCAGGTCCCCGATCGCCCGGGCGACCCGCTCCGCGGATACACCAGACTTGCGCAGGCGCGCGAAGAGCGAGCGGAAGCTCTCCTGGTCGTGCTCGGCGCGGTGCTGCTCGGTTTGTCGCTCTTCGGCGACGTTCAGGAGCCAGAAGAGCAGCATGAAGGCCCGGGCCGCTTCGTGGAGATCGTCGACCGACATGCGGCGCAGGCGCGCGACGAGCTTCTTCTCGTCGGCGGTCGCATAGCGGGCGCGCAGCCGGGCGGCGAGCTCCCGGATCTCGTCGATCCAGCGGGCATGCGCGGCCCCGTCCTGCTCGCGGATGACCTGGCGATGGGCGCCGAGCAGGAAGTCGCGGACTTCTTCGTGGACCCGATCCGATTCGCGCTTGCGTGCCATCGCGCGCGCGATGATAGACTGCCGAGCGGCGAGCGCCCATCGCGAGGGCGTCGGGCGAGCGGGCGGGCCGGCGCGCGGCGCGCGAATCAGGAGAATCCCCCGATGAGCGACCGACCGATCAAGAGCCTCGGCCTCTCGCCCGAGCTCCACGCCTATCTCGTCGACCACGGCACCCCGCCCGACGCGATCCTCGCCGAGCTCGCCCGGGTGACCCGCGAGCGGATCGGCGAGCTCGCGATCATGCAGATTCCGCCGGAGGAGGGCGCGTTGCTGACGTTCCTCGCGCGCCTGATCGGCGCCCGGCGCGCCATCGAGCTCGGGACCTTCACGGGCTACTCGGCGCTCTGCCTCGCCCGCGGACTCGGCCCGGACGGGAAGCTGCTCTGCTGCGACGTCAGCCGGGAGTGGACGGACGTCGGTCGTCCGTTCTGGCGCCGCGCCGGCGTCGAGGACCGGATCGACCTGCGCCTCGCTCCGGCCCTCGAGACCCTCGCGAGCCTGCCCACCGACCGGTCCTGGGACATGGCCTTCCTCGACGCGGTCAAGACGGAGTACTGGAGCTACCTCGAGAAGCTCCACGGCCTGATCCGGCCCGGCGGGCTCGTCGTCGTCGACAACGTGCTCTGGTCGGGCGCCGTGATCGACGCGGAAGACCAGGAGACCTCGACCCGGGCGATCCGCGACTTCAACGATCGGGTCGCCCGCGACGAGCGCTTCGATCGCGTGATGCTCGGCGTCGGCGACGGCCTGACCCTGCTGCGGGTTCGTTAGGCGGGACCGGCACGCGCGGCCGGACGGGCGCCTCGGACCTCAAGATCCTCGCAGACCCGGCAGGTCCGACGGACCTAGCAGGGCTCGAGCGAAGCCAGGACCGCCTCGAAGTCCGCAGGCAGCGGGACCTCGGCCTGGACCTCGTCGACGACGAGCCGCTTCGCGTGCAGCATCGGCCGCGGCGCCGACAGCCCTTCCGGCTCCGCCCCGCCGTATTCCCGGTCGCCGACGACCGGATGGCCCAGGAACGCCATCGAGGCGCGGATCTGGTGCAGGAAGCCCGTCTCGAGCTTGACCTCGACGAGGGTCGCCGAAGCGAAGGCGCGGACCGGGGTGACGTGTTGGCGGCAACGACGCCCGGACGATTGGACCTCGACATGGGCCGGATGGTGGCGCGTGATGGCGAGCGTGAGCTCGACGGGGCGCGACTTCGCGAAGCGGCCGGCGACGAGGGCGAGGTAGCGTTTGTCGACGCGGTGGTCGCTGAAGGCGCCGCGCAGACGCCGCCAGACCGCGTCGTCCCAGGCGAACAGGAGCGCGCCGGTCGTGTCGACGTCGAGGCGGTGGACGACGCCGGAGCGGAGGCCGCCCTCGCCGATGCCGACGATCTCCGGATGGCGGGCGACGACGGCGTTCAGGACGGTGTCCTGCTGATCGGAGTGGAGCGGGTGGACCCCTATGCCGGCGGGCTTGTCGACGACGAGCCAGCCCCGGCCCTCGGCGACGACGTTCAGTGCGAGATCGGGGCGGGGCTCCGGACGCTCTTCGTCGGCCCGCAGGGTCCCGAGGATCCGGAACTCCTCGCCCGGGGCGGAGAGGCGGGATTTGTCGGACAAGCCGAGCGGCCGGCCGGCCTGGACGACGCGGCCGACCTCGAGCAGATGGCGCACCCGCGCGCGGGACACGGCGAGCCGCTCCGCCAGGAAGCGGTCGAGCCGCTCCCCCCCCTGCTCGGGCCCCACCCGAACGACCGTCGGCTCCACGCTTCCCCCTCGATCCCGGGCTCGTCGCCTCGGGTCCTTCGCCCGGATCGGGCCTCGGCCCGACCCCGCCTCGCGCACCCGCCGGGACCGGCTTCGACCCCGAAGGCGCGGACACTAGCAGTGCGGCCGGCCGACCGCGGCCGGGCCGTCGGCGGGCTTCACGGCACCGCGGCCAGGGGGTAAGATCGGTCGCTTTCGAGCGATCCCGGCAGCGTCCCCGAGGCCCACCATTCCGAAGTCCCGCGACAAGCAAGACAAGAAGACGAACGGGCCGACCCCGGAGCCGCGCCACATCGCGGTGATGGACACGACGCTGCGGGACGGGGAGCAGACGGCCAACGTCTCCTATACCCCCACCGAAAAGCTCCAGCTCGCCCGCATGCTGCTCGCCGACCTCGAGGTCGACCGGATCGAGGTCGCCTCGACCCGGGTTTCGGCCGGCGAGATGGAGAGCGCCCGGGCGATCACGAAATGGGCCCGATCCGCCCGCATGATCCAGCGCGTCGAGATGTTGGGCTACGCCGACGGCAAGAAGTCCGTCGACTGGATCTGCGAGGCCGGCGGCAAGGTCATGAACCTGCTGACCAAGGGCTCCGAGCGCCACTGCCTGCAGCAGCTCGGCATGCCCCCGGCCGAGCACCGCGCGCGCGTCGCCGACACGATCCGGTATGCGCGGCTGAAGCGCCTCACCATCAACGTCTACCTCGAGGACTGGTCGAACGGCGTCCGCGACTCCTTCGACTACGTCTTCGCGATGGTGCAGCAGCTGCGCGAGCTGCGGGTCGCCCGGATCTACCTCGCGGATACCCTCGGCATCCTCTCGCCGGAGGACGTGACCCGCTTCGTCGGCCTGATGACCGCGACCTTCCCCGCCGTCGACTTCGAATACCACGGCCACAACGACTACGGCCTCGCGACCGCGAACTGCCTCGCCGCGATCGCCGCCGGCGCCCGCGGCGTCCACACCAGCGTGAACGGCATGGGCGAGCGCGCCGGCAACGCCTCCCTCGCCGAGGTCGTCGCCGCGATCCACGACCACACCGACTGTGCGACCGGCATCCGCGAGGAGCGCCTCTCCTCGATCTCGAACCTCGTCGCCACGTTCTCCGGCAAGGAGGTCGCCGCGAACACGCCGATCGTCGGCCGCGACGTCTACACCCAGACCGCCGGCATCCACGCCGACGGCGACGCGAAGGGCGATCTCTACGCGACGCGCCTCGCCCCGGGCCGCTTCGGCGGCGCGCGGCGTTATGCGCTCGGCAAGCTCTCGGGCAAGGCTTCGCTCGACCAGAACCTGGCCCAGCTCGGGATCGTCCTGCCTGCGGAAGACCGCGATCTCGTGCTCCAGCGGATCGTCGAGCTCGGCGATCGCAAACACGTCGTCACGCCCGACGATCTCCCGTACCTCATCGCCGACGTCCAGAAGACCCCCGACGACCAGCTCGTGAAGATCGAGAGCTGGCGCGTCCACGTCTCGAGCCTCGAGACGCCGACGGCCGAGGTCGCCGTCGCCTACAAGGGCATGCTCGAGAAGGCCGAGGCGACGGGCGATGGCGGCTACGACGCCTTCATGAATGCCCTGCGCAAGGCGGCCCGCGCCCTCGCGATCGAAATCCCGGCGCTCACGGACTATCGCGTGCGCATTCCGCCGGGCGGCCGGACCGGGGCGCTCGTCGAGACGACGATCACCTGGCAGATCGAATCGACCGCCCAGACCCCGCGCCATCAGGCCGGCGATTCCTTCACGACCCTCGGCGTCGACTCGGACCAGCTCGCCGCCGCGGTGATCGCGACCGAGAAAATGTTGAACGCCGTCGTGAGCCGCCGCGGAAGCGACCCCGAGAAGAAGCCCGCGCGCGAGCGACGCCGCGCCGAGGACGGCGCCGCGCGGACGAGCGGTTGAGCGGGCGCGAGCGGATCCGAGTCCGGTGCGCACGACGGGCGCCCGGCCTCCGCCCGCTCGGGCTGCTGCTCGGCCTGCTCCTCGGCCTGCCTCTCGCGACCGGCTGTCAGACTTTCTCGGCCCGCCAGAAGGAGGCGGTCTACGGACCGACCGAGGGCGTGCTCGAGGCCGTCGCGGTCCTGCGCCGCCACGTCCCCGACGACACCTACCGGTTCCCGCCGGCCCGCGACTTCAGCGGTCGCAACGTCTACCGCGCCTCGCTGCTGCGCCTCGAGAACCTCGAGCGCGCCGAGGCCGCGGCGCTCCGCAGCGGCTACATGGATGGGGTGATCGCCTTCTCGAAGGCGCGAGCCCTCGAGCGCCTGCGCGCCTTCGATCTCGCGGCGCAGCACTACCGCGAGAGCGCGCGGCTCTCGAGCGAGCTGCGCGAGTCGGCGCTGGCGGGCGCGGAGACGTGCGAGCGGATCGATCGCGCGGTGAAGATCGGGATCGAGCTCGTCGATCCGGTGGCCGAGGGCGGGGTCCCGGCGCGGCCGATCGATCCGGAGGCGGTGCGCCTCGCGCTCGACGAGCGGACGACGCAGCTCTCGATCCTGCTCGACGAGCTGAACGAGGCGGCGGATGCCCCGAACGCCGACCTGCGACACTACCGCTGGATCGCCCAGGAGGAGATCGAGCGCGCGGACGTCGTGCGGGCGATGTATTTCGTCGAGATCCGCCACGTCGTGGCCGACGGGACGGTCGTCGCCCTGCAGGAGCTCCAGCGCGTCGCGACCCGCCACGGCGCCAGCAAGAACCGCCTGCGGCATCTGCTGCGACTCG